>JAIHTM010000063.1 GCA_022713905.1 Collinsella sp. | reverse complement strand
GTGTCGCAGGAAGCCTGGTCCATGAACAGCGGGTTCACGGGCATGCAGAGCTTGTAGACCTTCATCTTGCGGCCCTTGGCGTCAACGGCATTGGAGAGGGTCTCGTAGGCAGCGTGGCACTGCTCGTAGAACGGATACTCGGGATCGTCGGTCCAGATGCAGGCCATGACGCCCGGGGCGATGAACGTAGCGACGTCATCGATGTGGCCGTTGGTCTCTTCGGGGTCGATGCCCTCCTTGACCCAGATGACCTTCTCGACACCCAGGTAATCCTTGAGGTGCTCGTCCATATAGGCGCGAAGCTCCTCGCTCCAGGGCTCAAACTTCTTCTTGAACTTGGGCCAGATGGACTCGGGATCCTCTTCCTCCTCCAGAACCGCAGAGCAGGTGCGGCCCGGGGAAAGCAGGCACTGGTCGGTCACGACAAGGGTGCCCTCGCCGTCGACGGTGATGGAGCCGCCCTCGAGGATCATGTCATCGGGACGATAGCGACGGCAGCCGGAGAGCTCAGCCATCTTAAGGGCGATCTGCTCGTCCTTGTCCCACGGGAAGTACAGGCCGTCGACCAGACCGCCGTAGGCGTTGAAGTGCCAGTGGTTGGCGCGCTTCTCGCCCTTGCCGTTGATGACGTAGGTGGCAGCGGTGTCGCGGAACCAGGCGTCGTCGGTGGTCATCTCGATAACGGTGACGTTCTCGTCTTCCTCGAAGACGGCCTTGCAGTTAGCGTAGTCGGCCTGGTTGGCGCACATGGTGACCGGGGTGAACTCGGCGATGGCGCGAGCGATGGCGGCATACTGCTTCTGAGCCGGCTTGGCGCCGTGGGCCCAGGTGTCGGTGCGGTGGGGCCAACCCATCCACACGCGATCCTGCGGGGCGAACTCAGCGGGCATAAAGAAGCCGTCGGCCTTGGGGGTGGACTCGGACTCGGTGATCGTACGCATAAGATTTCCTCCAAATCGAACGATCGCTTGCCGCGGGCGGGTTACCCGCGGCCTAAAACCAAGAGATGGTAGGCGCCCGTTCCCCGGCAAAGGTCGGGGCACCCGGCGCCGGTTTTCACGGAGTCGCACCGGCAAGCGACGACGTAACCCAGTGCGCGGAGACAAGACACACGAAGGATACGGAAGAGAGATTGGGGCGGGCGGTGGTTACCGGAGCTATCGCTCACACCCACCCCAGGGAGTGGTTAAACGGTGATGAGGGTTGGAGCCCCGAATCCGGGCGCTCTAGTCCTCTTCGGCCTCGGCGGCCTCCTCAGCGAGACGCTGAGCAGCAAGCTCGGGGGTGAGACCCTTGTACTCGGTCTCGCGGCCCTTAGCGCTCACGACGCGGACGACCTCGCCGATGAGCAAGAGCACGATGAAGATGACGATCATCGGAACCTTGTCGCCAATCTCAGCGGCGGAGAACGGCACCAGGGTTGCGACGATGGCCAGGACCAGCTCGATGCAGGGGATGGCCAGCATGACCTTCATCATGGTGCCCTTAAACGGGAACGTGAAGATGCGCTCACGGTTGGGGTCGTTCTTACGAAGGTTGAGGAACGCCGGGAACATCGGGATGTAGGTGAGCAGCAGGAAGACGACGGAGGTGCCGAAGAGCATCCAGAAGACACCGTTGGAGATGGCGTCGATGGGGACCAGCTGCAGGCACAGCACCAGGGAGGCGACGATAGCATTGACCAGGTTGGCGCCGTTGGGCATGTCGTCCTTGGAGATCATCGAAGCAAAGACCTTGGGCATGTTGCCGTGCTCGGCAGCATAGCGAGCGACGGAGTTGACGCCGAAGGACCAAGCAGCCATGTTGGCGAACAGGGTGATCAGGAAGGCGATGCAGATGACCTTGAAGATCATGGAGTCGCCCACCATGGTCTGGACGGCAAAGATCATGCCGTAGTCGGGGTCGATGGCATCGGCCGGCACGGCGGCACCGATGCCAAAGCCGGCGAACAGGTAGATCACGGCGATGGACAGACCACCGACAATGATTGCCTTGGGGATATCGCGAGCAGGATCGGCCATGTCGTCGGTCATGGTGCAGATGGCCTCGAAGCCCATGAAGTTAAAGATGATGATCGACAGATAGCCGAGGGCGTTAGTGTTGGTGAGCTCGGGCAGGAAGGTGGTGGCGGACATATCGTTCGCAAAACCATTCTCCATGGCGTACCAAATGCCCAGAGCGCCGACGATAACGGCAACGGCGACCTTGATGATGGCGCCACCGTTGAGGACCCACTCGGAGTCAGCCGCCTTGGAGCGGCCCATGAGGTAGACGATCCACACAAAGGCAAGATCGATACCCATCTTGGCGATCAGATTGAACTCAACGCCAAAGACCATGCCCAGAATGTCGGGGAACATGGTAGCCAGCGAGGCAATCCACAGCGGGTAGTTAACCCAGTAGTAGTACGAAATGCGGGCGCCCCACTTGTCGCCCAGGCCATCGCGTACCCAGTCGTAAATGCCACCCTCGCCGTCATAGGTGGTGCCGAGCTCGGCGACAACCATGCCATACGGGAGCAGGAAGGTCAGGATCAGGAAGATCCACCAGAAGAACTGCTGGTTGCCAATGGCAGCAGCAGGCGCGGCGGCCTCGCAGACGAAGACGACGCAGATGATGGTCGAAATGACCGTCAAGAAGGAAAGCTTTTTCTTTCCGTCGCTCATGATGAGCTCCTTTGCTCAGTCTTGGACAGATCCGAGGCCCAAGGCACTAAGGCAATCGCTTGGGCCTCGGTGAGCGGGCGACAGGAGACGAGCATCCGCCGCCCGCAAACGTGCTTTTAAAAGCCTTGGGGCTTAGAGCTGCTCGAGAGCCTCGAGAGCGGCGTGGAGCTCGGCCTTGGCGGAGTACTCGACACCCTCGTCGTTGAGCGGGGTGCGCTTGCCCAGAGCGGCAAGGAGAGCACGGATGGAGTGCTTGCGGTTCTCGGCCTCGACCCAGCACAGGGAGCGCTCGGGGTCGTCCATGACCTCGTCGACGACCTCCTCGTTGCGGGTGGCCGGCAGGCAGTGCATGAACTTAGAGTCTGCGCCGGCGAAGTTCATCATGTCCATGGTGACCTGATACTTGGGATAGAACACGTCCATGTAGTTCTCGCCCGAGACTTCCTCGTCGTACAGGCCATACCACACGTCGGTGTAGATGAAGTCGGCACCCTTGATGCACTCGATGTCGTCGGAGATGACGATGGAGCCGCCGGAGACCTTGCAGTTCTCCTCGGCGATGGCCATCATCTGCTTGCCGAACTCGGCGCGCTCCTCAACGGTGCCAACGTGCAGGCCGCCGTCGGGGATCTGGTGGCCCTTAGGTCCAAACTGGACAAACTTCATGCCGACCTTGGAGGCGATGAACATGAGGGAGACGCAGACCTGGGTGGCGTCGCCGATGAAGGCCAGGGTGCAGTCCTCGATCTTCTTGCCCTCGGGGAGGTTCTCGAGCATGGTCATGAGGTCGCCCATCTCCTGCGTGGGATGGTTGAACTCGGACATGCCGTTGATGACGGGCACAGCGGAGCCCTCGGCGAGGCCGACGACGTCCTTGTGACGGTCAACGCGAGCCATCATGATGTCGAGCAGCGAACCCATGACGCGAGCGGTGTCGCCCAGGGACTCATGGCCACCGAGCTGGATGGTGCCAGGGCCATAGAACTGAGCGTGACCGCCGAGGTCGGTCATAGCGGTCTCGAAGGAAAGACGGGTGCGGGTGGAAACCTGCTGGAAGATCATGCCAAGGCTCTTGTTGCGGAGCAGGTGCGGATAATAACCGTCAACCTTGATGGCCTTCTTCATTGCCAGGCCAAGATCCTCGATAGCCAGGATCTGCTCTTTGGTGAAGTCGTTGGTGTCGATGAAATCCTTAGGCAGTGCCATGTCGATTTCCTTTCCGCCGGTCTTGCCGACTATTACTGAGAGGCGCTCGTACATCACGCCTCGTGTTGACAACACCATCATTCACCCGTATGCAATTTTTACCTAGTTTATTCGGGATTAAAGACCGTTCACGGAGTTACACCCCCTCTAAACCAATATAAACCCGCAGGTAGAGAGTTTACAGGGGGTTTACTATCTAGAACCGCGAACGGTATACGGGTATCCTGTATCACGTCCTCTAATCCGCAACGGGACATACGGTTGAGGGCGGTATATCCGTAGGGTTTACGGAGCTTATCCAAAGATCAAATGAGACAGGACGGTGACAGATGAACACGCTCATGTTCTTCTATACCTTGGCAATACTGGTTATCTGTATTGTGACAGCGGTACTTTCGCTTGCCGCCTACGCCTCGTCTCGTCGACGCTTCTTTATCTATGGCAGTGGCGTTTTTATTTGCTACGCCATCGAGATGACCGAGATCTTCTTTTTTGAATACACGTTGCAAAACCAGAGCTTCCCGGCAAGCGACTATTACTCAATTACCATGCCTGTGCTGCGGACCCTTGTGGCGACCGCTTCGCAGGCTTTTATTTGGCTGATCGCCATGGATCTGCTCGACAAGCATTCTAAGAAGCAGTTTGTCATCCCCGTCGTAACGTTCCTGCTGAGCGAGCTGCTGATTATCGTCGCCGTCCCCTATGGTCCCATGCACCAGTGGCTTTACTACACCATGCGCCAGGTGTTCCTTGTCTTTGTGGGACTGTATATCTTTTGGACAGCTCGCAAGAGTACGAAGGTTGAGCTGAAGGCGCGTGTTAACAACCAAAAGAAACACCTGATTATCGGCGCCATTCTGGTTGGCTGCATCGTTGCCGAGGACTTCTACAACATCTTGGTGGTTCCCATGAGCCTGGCGCCCTCTTGGCTGCAGTTGTACCTGTCCGAGCGCAACTTTAGCGAGAACGTCTTCGCTTGCTACTTTGCGATTCTGCTCATCATCTACGCCTATCACGTGCTCTCGATTCGCATGCAGGAGGCGCCCGAGGAAAAGAACGTCAGCGATCTTGATCGACACATCGAAGAGCAGATGCCCTTCTATCGCAACGCCTACAAGCTCTCCAACCGCGAGACCGAGGTCATGCGTCTGGTTGTGCTGGGCAAGTCGAACCAAGAGATCGCTGACGAGCTATTCCTTGCCGTGGGCACCGTCAAAACCCACATCCACAACATCCTGGTCAAAACCGAGCAGCAAAACCGCACGACCCTCATCCTGCATTTCTGGAAGCGCTGAAGTTACGCGGTTTTACCAAACCGCGTAACGGCTCGACGCTGCAAGCGCCCCTAGGCGGCAATCTGACGTTCAATCGTCGGTCGCGTACCATAAGTACGCTTCCCTCCTCTTTCACGTCACCTTGCTCGCCTAGGGGCGCTTTCGCTGGCTTATGCCCAACCTACGATAATTCCAAACTGGGTGAGCTACTCGCTGTAGCGGGTAGCGATGGCAGCTTGTACCATGCCGGCGCTCATGAGGTAGGTCACCAGGAAGTAGCCACCGTATGCTGCCAGGAAGATTGCACAGGTGAGGCCCACGGTGCCGCCGATGCTCATATCTCCGAATATGCTCACCAGCTCGATAATCACCTTGAGCGCCACAAAGGAGTGCGCCAGGCCCACTGCCAGCGGGAACAAGAAGAATACCGCTTGCTGCGCCATCACCGAATGGCGAATCTGGCGGTCGTCACAGCCGATCTGCGCCAGCACACGATAGCTGCGGCTGCCGTCGGCCACATTGGAGAGCTGCTGGATCGACAGTATCGCCGCGCACGCAACGACCAGTACAAAGCCAATGTAGATGGCCAGATAGCTAATCATGCCGTTCATTTGCGCTGCTTGCGTGTACATCTCGGAGCGTGTGATGAAGATTCCCCATGACCCTGGCTCCTTGCCGTCAACGAGCAGATTGTCGAGCAAAGTGTATTTAATGCTCTCGTCTGCCTCGGTCGTATCCATCCCCTGTTTGTAATTAACGAGCAGGCTACTGGAATACGGCTGCAGATTAAGTTGGGACAACAGCTCGTCGGCAACGACGACGGTACCCGGGTTACTGCCCATCGCCGAGTTGGCGATGGCCGCCGTGTCCTTGTCCGACTTATCGGTTGCGGGCTTGAGCTCATGCCCGCCCAAGGTGAGGGTATGGCCGCCGGCCATGTACTTGGTGTACAGGTCGCCCGGCTCACCGCCCATATCACACGTAAGCAGGTACTGGTCGCGGCCAATGCTCACCGGCTCCTCGCCCATCATCTGGCGCAGTTTGTTGTACTGGCTCGCCGGCGTCACAAACAGACCCATCGTATCGGCATTGCTACCCCCGAGCGCCTTGGGGAGCTTTTCGCCCATGGTCTTGCACATCTCACCCGCAGACACCGAAGGATTCGAACCGCCAAACGGGTAACTCAGATACGAATCGATCTGAACATGCTCACCGGCAACATCGGCGATATTGACCTTCTTGCCGGTCTCGTCGTTGTTGTCCGCCGACTTGCCCTTGCCGTGCCATGCGGAGTACAAATCGACCGTTGTATCGGCTAGCACCATGCGGTCGGCTTCAGACGGATTGACATATTCTTTGTAGTAGTCGAGCGTATCGGGCGTGTAATAGACATACGTCTGAGACACGTCAACAGGGTTATAGCGCTCCAGGTTTTCATTCATCACGTTGGCAATTGACATACCGCACGTCACCGAGGTGATGGCCAAAAACAGGAGCATCGCGATGACGCCCATCGAAAAGCACACCGTGTTGACCTTGGCCGCAAGCTGGCGCACGGTAAACATGTTGAGGCCGCGCCAATACACGCCGCGCAGGCTCTGCAGCAGCTTGATGAGCATGCCCGAGAGTCCCCAGAACAGGGCAAAGGTGCCCACGGTAACCATAGCGGTCGTAATACCAAACTGGTTCATGGCCTCTTGCAGCTTGCTGTCCGTCGCGGTTAGCGGGAACCCATCACGTAGCAGACGGTAATAGGCCACGCCCACAAGCACCGCGCCCACGGCAAAGATGGCAATCGCGATCCAGGGGTTGCGTGTCTTGATGCTCTCGTTGCGACGCTCGGCACCCATAAGCTCGATGAGTTTGGTACGACGCACGGCGCGGAGGTTCAGCAGTAGCGTGAGCACAAACATTACGAGCATGCAGGCAAGGGTCAGATTGAACGCATGCATCGAGAAAAAGAAGTGGAAATTGGCGATCTGTGTCTTAAAGAGCGAGGCCGTAAAGAACGTCATGAGCTGGGAGAGTCCCACACCCAGCACAATGCCAGCGACAAAGGCCACCACCGAGACAATCACCGTCTCGAGCGCCATGATCGTGGCGACGCGCCCGCGCCCCATGCCGAGCACCTGGTACAGGCAAAACTCCTTTTTGCGGCGTTTCATGATGAAGTTATTGGCATACACCATCAAAAAGGCCATGACACCGGCCAAAAAGTACGTCAGGTAGCCGAGCATGCTGCCCATAACCTGCGCCAAGCCCTCTTCATCGATTCCGGCGATGTCGACCTGCATCGAGACGGTGTTAAAGGCATAGAAGACCGTAACGCCCAGGGTGAGCGTCAAAAGGTAGACGAGGTAGTCGCGGCCGGCGCGGCGGACGTTGCCCCAAGCGAGTTTACAGAGCATCGGAGCCCTCACCGCCCATCATGGCAACGACCTCCATAATGCGGTCGAAGAACTCGCGACGGTCGGTGTCGCCGCGGCGCAGCTCGGTGAAGATCTTGCCGTCGCGAATGAACAGCACACGGCTCGTGTAGCTGGCGGCAAAGCTGTCGTGCGTGACCATGAGCACCGTGGCGCGCAGGCGGCGGTTAAGGGCCTCCAGGCTCTCGAGCAGCAGGCGGGCGCTCTTGGAATCGAGGGCGCCGGTGGGCTCGTCGGCCATGATCATGGTGGGGTCGGTGACGAGCGCGCGGGCCGCGGCAACGCGCTGTTGCTGACCGCCGGACATCTGGTAGGGATACTTGTCGAGCACCTGACTGATGGACAGGCGCGCTGCCACATCCTGCACGCGGGTCGAGATCTCTGCCGAGTTTGTGCGGGCAATGGTGAGCGGCAGGGCGATGTTCTCGCGTGCCGTGAGCGTATCGAGCAGGTTAGAGTCCTGGAAGATAAAGCCGAGCTCCTCGCGGCGGAACTGCGAAAGCTTAGTCTGCTTCATGCGCGTCACGTCCTGCCCGTTGATGCGGATCGTGCCACTTGTGGCGCTATCGATGGTCGAAACGCAGTTGAGCAACGTCGACTTGCCCGAGCCCGAAGCGCCCATGATGCCAACAAATTCGCCGCGGTTGACGGTAAGGCTGACGTCGTTGAGCGCGCGGGTCACGTTGCCCAGCGCTCCATATACTTTTTCGAGATGCGCGACCTCCAGTACCGGGGTCGCCATGTGCGTGGTTTGCATACCGAGTCCTTTCTTGCGATTAGTCTACGGCATCTATAGTCGCAAGAAGACGAGTCGGCTACCATCGATATGGCTTACGCTTGCCTTACCGTTGTGTAAGGTACGGGTAGCTACCCTGCCACGTGTTGATATTGAGAGAGGACTCCTGTTGAAGACTGTTCATGTTGCCGCTGGGATCATTCGCAAGGAAGGATCTGACGAGCTGCTTGCCGTGCAGCGCGGCTATGGCGACATGCTGGGACTTTGGGAGTTCCCCGGTGGCAAGCTCATGCGCGGCGAGACGCCCGAGGACGCCGTACGCCGCGAGCTCATGGAAGAGCTGCAGGTAAAAGTCACCAACCTGCGCGATTTCTATACCGTTGAGTATGACTACCCCGATTTCCATCTCTCCATGGAGTGCTACTACTGCTCGCTCGCCGATGAATCCGATGAACCCCAGAAGCACGACCGCCAGCTCGATATCCGCTGGATTCCGCGTACCTCGCTTGCCACGGTGGAATGGATGCCCGCCGACAAGGGGCTCATTGATGCCCTGATTGAGCTGAAGGAAGACCGGCTCGAGGCAAGCTCCGCCGATGACGCCACGCCCAACACAGCCGACAAACCCGCCACCAAGCCCAAGCGCACACCTAAGCGCCGTAGCAAAAAGCGCCCCAAACCAGGTCTGCTCGACGGCATCGATACCTCGGACCTCTCCGCTGACGAGCGCGAACTGGTCCGCCGTCGCGCCGCCATCAAAAAGTCCATGAAGGGCAACAAGCGCGCCAACACCAAGCCCGAGTTGCTCGTTCGCCAGCGCCTGCGCGCCGCGGGCCTTACGGGTTATCGTTTGGAATGGAAGGTTCCCGGCAAGCCCGACATCGCCTTCCCCGGACGCAAGATTGCCATCTTCGTCAACGGCTGTTTTTGGCACCGCTGCCCCAAGTGCAACCCTAGCCAGCCCAAGCGCAACGTTGAGTTTTGGGAGGCAAAGTTCCGTCGCAACGTCGAGCGCGACCGCACCGCCGTGGCAGCACTCACTCAAATGGGCTGGACGCCTATAACCATCTGGGAATGCGAGCTCAAAAAAGACCACATCGACGCCACGATGGAAAAGGTCATCGAGCAGGTGCGCGCCGCAGAGCCGCAGCGCTAGGAACGAGCCGTCCACACGCCCCACACGGGCGAGCCACATCCGCGCCACAAACCTTAGAAAGCCCTTAAGCTCAAAACCTTTCAAGAGTGTTACTCGATAGCCTTGACCTGCTGTTTCATCGTAACACCAAACCAGGTTAAGCCTTTCTTTAGCGCTTCCTTATCTGCACTCGCGGCATAATACTGCCAGCGCACGGGACCTAGCAGCATACCCCGAGCGCAATCTTTTGGTGGACATCGAGGAGGCCGCATAAGCATGCATTCTTCCAATGACGCAGCACAGCAGCCATCCCTAAAACATGCAAACCTTTTCTCCTTCCCCCCGACACAGAGAAACGGTCTCCTCGACTCCCCCACCACAAAAACCAAGCGCTCAGCCGATCAGAGCCTCAACTTACGAGCATCCTTCGAAAAGCTCCAAGCATCCCTAGACAAGGCGTTCCCCGAACAGGCAAGAGCAATCTAAGCCCATCGCGCTTTATACTGATGCCATGCGAAACATGGATCACATAGAATTGCACCGCGGAGGACGCGAGGAAGCGTTTCCCGAGACCGCCGAAGACTGGCCCTATATTGCCGAACGCGCAGAATTCGCTCGCTATCCGGGCAATTCTGTCCCCTGGCACTGGCATTCCGAAGTTGAGCTTTTCTACATGGAGCAGGGAGCGATTGACTATCGAACGCGCGCGGCTCATGAGCACGTACGCTTTGAGGAAGGGTCCGCCGGCTTTATCAACGGCGGCGTTTTGCACAGCACGCTGCAATCGCCCAATTCGGCGCCAGCCATTCAAATGCTGCATATCTTTCAGCCGTCGATGCTCGGCGATCCCGCGGGACGCCTTCAAAAGCGCTATATCAATCCTTTGCTGCAATGTCGAGGCGTCGATGTGCTCAAATGGTCGCCCACCAACCCCGACGATATGCCCTTTATCGATTTGCTAAAGAGTTCCTTTAACCACGACCTTCAACGGCCGCAGAACGAGATGGCGCTTCGGAATAGCTTGTCAGAGCTCTGGATTCAGATTTACGCCAAGGCCGAACCGCTCTTTTCCTCCGACAACGCCTCTTGGATGACCAACCGCGACGTACAGTTCAAGGCAATCCTGGACTATATCCGCGCAAACTATGCAGCCGCTATAGATGTGCCCCAGATGGCATCTGCAGCCGGCGTAAGCGAAAGAGAGTGTTACCGCATTATCGAAGCTTGCGCAGGAACGACCCCGGCGGCATATCTGCGCGCATACCGCGTAAACCGTGCTTGCGAACTTTTGGCACACACCACGCGAACGGTCCAGACAGTCGCGCGCCAATGCGGCTTTGCGACAGCAAGCCATCTTGGCCAGGTATTTAAAGAACAAATGGGGTGCACTCCTTCGAGCTATCGAGCAGCGAGGCAGAATCTCGATAGCACCAGGCAGAAATCCCGCTAGCCTTTCTTCTGTCACCGCATCAAACTTGCAGGCAAACAACAGAGAGGAGCAACCATATGAAGCACTTTGACCATATCGTATTTGACGTTGATGGGACATTGGCAGATACAGAAGAAAGCGTTCTATCATCGCTTGTCCAGATTGTCCAAGAAGAGACCGGCAAAACGCTCCCCCGACACGAGCTTGAATTTGCCCTCGGCATACCCGGCAAGGATGCCCTTGAGAAACTTGGAATCTACTCGCAGGCAACGTTGAATCGCTGGTGCCAAGTTGCCGCCAGCTTTAAAAGCACCATCAGCGTGTTTCCAGGCTTGCACGAAGTTATCGCAACACTCTCCGACAACGGCTGCAAACTTGGCATCGTCTCCTCACGTGCGCGCGACGAATACACAGACGAAATTGCACCCCTTGGTTTCGATACGTATTTTGAGCACATCATCCTTGTCGAAGACACAACCGAACATAAACCCGCACCCGCTCCCATGCTCGAATATCTCCGGCGTACGGGCGCGAATCCTGGCAACGTCGTCTACGTTGGCGACACCGTCTACGACGAACAATGCGCAACTTCGGCAGGGGTCAGTTTTGCCAGAGCGGCATGGGGATCACACCAAGACATCCCAAACGCCACCTACAACCTCAAAACCCCCAACG
>JAIHTM010000401.1 GCA_022713905.1 Collinsella sp. | reverse complement strand
GGCTCTGTTAGACCAGGATTGACATACATGTGTCCCCACGGTGCCATATCTTTGACCCCGTAGACCGCGATGATGGGGGCAGCATGAACGCCGAAGACCTGGTCCTCAACTTCAAGAAGGGCATGGCGAACCTCAGCAAGACCGAGCGCCGCCGCGCTATCGAGTCCGTCAGGGACGTGATCCGCGCGGCGGCGTTCGACGACGCGGCCGGCTCCGCCTGCGAAATCGAACGCTGCCCGCGCTGCGGGTCCGTCGCGGTCGTGAAGAAGGGCAAATCGAAGAACGGCGAGCAGCGCTACCTCTGCCGGGGCTGCGGCAGGACCTTCGGCATGGGCAGCGAGCGCATCCTGGGGACGAGCAGGCTCCCGAAGGAGACCTGGATGGCCTACGCCGAGTGCTTCGTGCTCATGCTGCCCCTGCGCGAGTGCGCGAGGCGCTGTCGCGTCTGCCTCAAGACCGCCTACACCATGCGCCACAGGCTGATCGAGTGCCTCTCGGCCTACTCCCCCTCGTTCAGGGTCGAGCGGGGCTGCGGCTGCGAGCTCGACGAGACCTACTTCCCCGAGTCGTTCAAGGGCAACCACGCGAAGGGGTCGTTCACGATGCCGCGCCCCTCCCGGCACCGCGGCAAGCAGGTGCACAGGCGCGGGCTGTCGCGCGAGCGGATCTGCGTCATGACCGGCGTGAACGACTCGAACGAGACGTTCCTCGAGGTCACGGGGCGGGGCGCCCTTTCGAGGGAGCGCGCCATGGACGCGCTGAGGGGCCGCATCGCGGCCGGCTCGGTCGTCGCGACCGACAGGGCGGCCGTCTACGTCAATGTCCTCGCGGAACTCGAGGTCGCCGCGCACGCGGCCTACGACCCCAAGGACCGCTCCGGGGGAACCATCAACCGGATCAACACCGTCCACTCGCTCCTCGGCGCCTTCATGGAGCCGTTCAGGGGCGTGTCGACGAAGCACCTCGATGCCTACCTCGCCTGGTTCAGGTGGTGCCGGACCTTCATGGCGACCGATTCCGGCGCGGCCGGGCGCACGGTCGCGCGGCAGCTCGCGCACGGCGTCTGCAGGAGCCGCGTCCGCGACATGTTCAACGTGGAGCCGCCCTACATGGACTACTGGGCCGCGCCCGCCGCATAGAGGCGGTAGAATGGTCGCACCGCGATACACGAGGAGGGGTGAGGCCATGCCGTCGAACATGCCGGCCACGACGATCCGCATCGACCCGGAGGTCAAGAAGGAGGCCACGGCCATCCTGGACGAGCTCGGCCTGTCCATGTCCACCGCCGTCAACGCGTTCCTCAGGGCGCTCGTCCGGGAGGGCGGGATGCCGTTCGAGATGAGGGTCAAGATGCCGGCGCCCGACGGGGAGACGGCGAGTTAGCCGGCAGGTCGGCATGTCAATCCTGGTCTAACAGAGCC
>JAIHTM010000062.1 GCA_022713905.1 Collinsella sp. | reverse complement strand
TTTCTCGCCACACGCTGAAATGGACTAAAACCTGCCGCTCATCTGGAGACTTTCCACACGCTCACACGGCCCACTTTCTATTGAACAGACACACATCACAGGCACATTCCTCCCAATGCTCGGGATAGACGGATTCCGTCTTCATGCGCCCGAGGAATCCCTCCGCGGCGCTGTCCGGCGAATGGCCCTTCTGCGTTTCTGCAAGTTGGCGTCCACAGTAGGGCTGGCGTGTTTTGTTGGACTCGTCATTGATCCCATCACCACCGATCATGCCATAAGGCCCAGCATCCCGCGCCGGTCCATGACGCCCGTGCCCGAACTCCGTCTTGATTCTCTTGTCCCGGTACCGGACCATGTAGTCGTCGGGCATGTTGATGAACCCGTCCAAAGGGATGCCCGCGAAGCTGCGTTTGCGGAGGAACTTCTACTTGAGCCGGTCCTTGCACCACATCCGCAGCGCACCCCTGCTGGGGTAGCCGAGCTCCCGGATCGCGTCCGCAGCCCCTAGTGTCCGAAAGGTTGCGCACTTTGGATCATGCCCGTCCATGGCGCGATGACCGGTTCGCTTCCGGCAGATTGTCATCGAGCCGGGACATGTCGAGGTAACGCCGGTTGGACCATTCGTTCGCGGCGGCGTACCTGATGCGCGCGCGGACGAGCATGAGCGCGCCGTTCCCGTCCGGGAAGCTTTCCACGACGCGCGTGCGCCGCCCGATCTCGCGGTTGAGCCGTTCGATCATGTCGTTCGTGCGGATGCGCCTGCGGCGCCCGTCCGGGAACCCGGGCAGCAGGCAGGTCGTGGTCCCGCCGATCCCCTCCCGCAGGCGGTTGGCGGCGGCCGTCAGCCTCCTGGCCTCCATCTCCGCGGCGACGGTCCCGGCCTTGTCCAACGCGGATTCCCGGGACTCCATGGCGAACACGGCCTTCAGGGCCGCCGACGCCCATTCGCGGTGGGTCGGCGGCACCTTGGAGAGCACGTTGCGCAAGAAGTGCACCATGCACCGCCGACACCCCGCCTTCGGCGGCATCGAGTCCACCGTGGCGACCAGTCCCGCGCACCGGTCGCCGACCACGAGCCGCACGCCCCCTAGGGCCGCGTTCGATACGGCTACTGGGGTGACGGCGACACGCTCGCCGTCACCGGCGGCCAATCCATAGCCGACGTCACACCGAATTGTGTGGCCAGACAATAATAGCTGCCGACTCATAAACGTCCAATGGGTTGTCCTTGGAATTCCAAGAACAACCCATTATCTTGTCAATTCCTTCAAGCACTATATATACGTTGAAATCAGCGAGGTATTCAGCATAAATCATCACCGACTTTTCCGCCAACCTCACGACCGGTGGAAAAGTCGGTTACACACGGTTGAAACAATCCTTTCAGATATCTTCAAGCAGTATACCTATATTTGTCATTTCCGACTTAAGATAGTCTTCGCAGTGCGAAGCATGCTGTCTGGAACGACATTTTTGATGGCGTCCTTGAGCTTCTTCTTATTCACATAATCCTGATCGAGAAGTTGTAACGCCCCTCCGGCTTGGGAGTCATCGTCCGGGGTGGTGTGGCATTCAAGAATAATGGGGCTGTCGGATTGCGTTGTGAGGAATTCCGGGAGCCGTTCGAGGTATTCCTGCTTGCTTGAGGCAGACATGTACTTGAACCCGAGGGCTTCACACCATGCTTTGGCCAGACTGTCGAAGGCGTTTTGTGCACGATAATGGCCTTGCGCACACACGTAGGGAAGCTCTTCACCATGGAGGCGAAATCCGGTAGAATAGGGCATTCGCATCTCATCGCCTATCCCATTGTTGACCAAAAGGATGCGGATGTTCGCCATCATATCCCGGTTGCCAAGCGAGTTCATGTCGTAGAAGAAGGCAAGATCACCTATAACCACGAAATGCAGAGTGTTGGGTTCAGCCAAGGCCGATCCGAATGTGGTGGACAGTGCCCCATCGATGCCGAAGCCGCCCGTATTGCAATAACAACGAATAGAAGGGTTAAGCTCAAAGTAGTTCCAACTGCGAAGCGCATTGAGGATTGCGAAATGCATAATCGACTTCTCGGGAATCTGCTTAGCGGTCTGCTCTGCTATCCATCTGCCCGAATATGGCAGATCGGGAAGAGATCGTCTCAATGACTCGTCGTATTGTTCCCATTGAGCGAAATAACGGTTCACTGGTGTATTGCCATTCTGTTCACCGAAAGCTGCGTATCTCTTGAAAAACTCCTCGGTATCGCACTCGAAAACTTTGGTCAATCCGTCGAATCGGTCGCGCAATTCCCCATCCAAGGACACACGCCAGGTCTCGGCATGTACGGCCTTGAGGTAATTCGTGGTCGGATAGTCACCGGAGATTTCCCCCATCGAAATGACTAGGTCGGGTTTCAGCGCGTCCCATTGAGCCGAACCGGAATGGAGGTTGTCTGTGGTCAGCGTGCCGAGGAGTCGGTTATGACCGTGGTAGTTGGAAGTATGATCACACAGCACCACTGCATCGTAACGGTCAGCGAAATCCGAAATCGACTGTTCTGCTTCCTTCGAGAATCGGATGTGAGCACCGATATGAATCACAATGTTCCTATGTGAGCCGATCTCTGGAAATGGGTCGGACGGCATGTAACGTCGGATGCACCTGCTTACGGGAACTGGGCCGGGATCCATGGTGTTGTCATAGACAGTAGGCAAGTTGATATGCACGGGACCGCCACCGTGACGTATGGACTCCAGAATGGCTTGGTTAACGAGCCGATTGCAGTACAAGGCATCCGTCTCGTCCTTAATGACCGGCAAGTCCACTGAGACAAGCGCTACATCGTTCTGAACGATACGCCGATCGAGCGTCTGCGGAAGAAGCTGACCGATGTTCCAATCCCCGTTGAATGAGGTGATGGCTATCACCGGAAGCTTACGGTAATACGCTTCAGTGAGGCCGGGCAGATAGTTGCGGGAAGCAGTCGCTCCAGTGCAGCTTAACGCGACAGGCTCCCCGGTTGTCGCTGCCATGCCACATGCCATATAAGCTGCAGAACGTTCATCCACGCATGAATAAACATGAAAATACGGGTCATGCTGCACAGAGACAACTACCGGCAGGTTCGTGGAGCCGGGTGAAACAATAATATTTTTCACGCCATGCTGTTTCAACAATGAGACCACGATCCGCGCATTGCGTTCATGTGCATGCTTGATGACTTGCATATTTTATATACTCCTTAAATTAATATGCTGAATGCATTTGTCGGTTTCACTCGCTATAGCTGAGTCGTTTACGCTGAAGCACACACAGAAGAGGAAACGCAAGTCCATGCGTGGACAGCGCCATGCGAATATCGACGCGATGCCGCAGGAATTTATCCCACATTCTCGGATTAAGAGGTTTCATCTCTTCGCATAGCTTTCTAAGTTGCACCCATGCAGCATCACGGGGAAGAAAACATGCATTGAACAATTGAGTGTAGAGGCCAAGGAACTGTGAGTATTGAAATTCCGATTTGTTGCCGGGGAGTTGCTCATCATAAAGCGGCGTTAAGGTTTTGATGACGGTTTTGAGATCATCCTTATGCCGTACAGTCTGTCGATAATCACAGCTTTGACCTTCTCGGCCCACTCGATAGCAATACAATGGATTTGTCAACATCTGATATGTGTCAACAAATCTAAGCGGCTGGGTAATGAATTCGCAGTCTGTGTAGAGTACATGGTGATCAAGGTGAACTCCCGCCTGTCTCAGTAAATCGGTCCGAAAAGTCATCGCATGCATTGTTAAATGTGTCCGAGAGAAATCGAGATCTTCAAAACGTCCCGCCTGAGCTGCATGCAATTCCGACAGTGTTACCGGGGTTTCTTCCTTGGTCTGATCATTACATACGAGGTACGGGGATAAAGCCACATCCACATCGCAAGCGCACAATTCTCTCAAGAAGCCGGATAGATGTTCAGTATCCACCCAATCATCCGCATCAAGGAGCCGGAAATACCGTCCTGTTGCGTGCTTCAGACTGGCATTAACGGTGGAGCCGTATCCTCCGTTCTCCTTATCAATCACGCGTACTGCTTGGGGATACCGGCTTTGAAAACGGTGGGCAATATCCGAAGTCGAATCATGGGAGCCATCATTTACGATAATGATTTCACACAGACGTGCTGCATCCGGACAGGAAACGACAGAGGATATGCATCGTTCCAAGTATGGTTTAGCGTTATACGCAGCAACCGAGATGGTTAGCAACTTATCGGGACCAGTCATAGTATTCTCCTACCTTTTGATAATAGAATGAATCATTTCGGCGACAAACAATTCATGCGCCAGAACAAGTCCGATGCAATATATTCCCATAAAACAACATCCGTTCACAATGAGAGAGATGAATCCGGGAGTGAATGCAAGTTGTGATTTCAGCAGTAAAGCGATAAATACCGATACAACGGATACGATACCAATCTTGTGGTAATCGGTTTGTGGCAGAATTTGCCGCATAAATCCTTTGCCGCGCGAGCATCGCAAAACAAGTACGGTCAATTCGGTTAGAGAATTCGATATTGCAGCTCCGGCAACGCCAAAAAAATAAATAAATGTGATAGCATATACAACCGAACATGTGAATCCAATAACATTAAGTATTGCCCATTCCCTTTCGCGCGAATCAGCAATCAGTTCATTTCCCAAAGCGATATTGAGCGATGAGAATAATATAGCTGGAACAGCGAGCATTAGTGGCACGACTGATCCAGAGAAGTCCTTGCCTCCCATAAGTTGTACAACGGAATCCGAACACAGAACCGTTCCACCGATCAGAGCACCAGATACCACACCGATGAAGTTGACATTCTTGGCCATCAGATTAATAATTGCCTGCTTGTCCCCATTGGCCTTGTAGTAAGAAATACGTGGCAACATCACATTGCCAACGGAGTTCACGGCTTTGATGAGCACATTCTTGATTTTCGCAACAAGTTGGTAGAGACCAACCATATTGATGTTACCGAGAAAACCGAGAGCCACGATATCCGTTTGGGTATACATGCCGGACGAAATCGATGCAATTGAATACCAGAACATAGCCTTAAGATGTTCTTTGTATTCCAGACGCTGCCTGATAGAGAAATCCACGAGTTTGCGCAGACGCAGGAGATTGAGGATATTCATACCGTAGCCGGCAACGAGCACGGTGATGCCGTACACAATATAATCCGAGCTCTGGTGGACAAATAGGAACATCAGAATAAGGCCAATAAACTTGAATACAATGTTCCGTACAGTAATGTAACCGTACTGTTCAATGGCTTGGTAGAACCATTCCACACCGAACGAAGAAAGCCAGAATCCAACTGAGAAAATCAGGAACAGTGTCCGCTGTTGAGAGAAAGTCGGAATGAGGAATATCGATAATAGATAAACCGCAAAGACAATGCTCGTGGACACCAGCAAAATGACCAAAAGTTCCTTTACGACTTTCGATAATTCCACTATATCATCGCGTACCATAGCACAGACCTTGATGCCATAGTTCTGTATGCCGAGGAGCGCGACCATCGAAAAATACAGCACAACGCTTTGCACGTAAGCAACTGCACCCGTACCAAACGTGGAAAGAATACGAGAAACGTACGGCAGGGTGATTAAAGGAAACAACATCTGCGATGTCGTTAGAAGCATATTCATGAGAACATTGAACTTCACCGAATGTATTTTCGGCTTTTTCCTATGATTTGCCATTATGCACAATCGATTCTAGAAGTCAAGGGTGTGAGCAATGTAATCTTTTGAAAATTGCCGAACTCCCGCAAGAGGTTTCGTGATATCATGAACTGAGGGGATACCTGATCGTTCGAGATAATGAACAGCATCCTCTATCCCTTTGACGATGGATTCACTGGCCTGCATACGATGCAGAACCTGGTCCTTTCGTGTGCTCGACCCTTTTCCGTTGCTCATCGACAGGAAAGGAGTACCCAGATTCATGGAGAATAAGGTTCCATGATAAGAATCGGTAATCACCACAATAGCGTGATCGATGATATTGATGAACTCCGCAGGCCCAGCGGCTCGCCCATCAACAATATGCTTGTTCGTCGGGAACCACGCAAACGGGGCAATCAAGACAACCGGCATATTAAGAATATCACTGACACGGCGATATAGGGAATACTGCTGCATAACGGTTTTCGTGCCGTTTAGCGAATATATCAAGGCATATTTTTTCGGAAGATTCATCTCATCCGCTGCACGTGTCGCAATCCTACGCCATGAATCAGCCCCGACAAGCAACGTGGGGTCAAGTACATTGGCGCAGGGCCTGCCCACGAGTTGGCCAATCATTTCGGCGGCATCTTGTTCACGTGCAGACAGCATCGTGAACTTTTGAAGGTCGGGAACAATGTGTTTGATCTCATCCCGTGTCATATTCGCAGGAGATGAAGCATAACTTACCTTGCGACGATTTGTGAAATCTAATAAGTAAGGTTTCATGGCATCCCAGTCGCTTCCCGGATATTCATTAGAATGAATATTCAGAATTTGATCACTACCGCTCACATATATATCGAAAGAATCAGCGAATTTTCCCAAATCCGAAGCCTTTTCAACACATTCCGTGAGATTGAGCTGCTGATTGATGAAACGCTCAAATCGTTCAGCACGAAGAAGACGATCCGATTTCACTGAGATCAGGGATAGATCGTTAATCAGCGTTTTTAATGAACGATTCGTACGATATAGCGTCTCATAAAAAGCTCGCTGACCAGAAGGACGATAGTTAATAATGGATGCCGAACAACCATGCTTTTCAAAGGCAATCTGAGTGCCTAGAGCCTGCAGCACGGAACCAAAGTTATACGCAGCATGATAAGTGACGATGCCAACAGAAGACAATCTCATATCCTTTCCCGTAGAGAACACTTACCGCCAGATCTATTTGTCATGTCAATATACCCGAATGATATAAGAAGATACGTAATAAAACTATCCTCAAAAGCAATACAAATTGAAAACAGTATTAAAAAACATATAACAAATGGCTTATAAATTTTCATTTCCGATTTATACATATTAAAAAGCGGATATATAAATGGAAAAAGATATAGTAAGCCTCCCTGGGATAGCACTGACATCAAGGTACTAGTCTGTGATACACCACTTTGATGATCGGAAGCAAATTGAAGCCAAGCTGCCCGATAATCATTAACGCCATGACCAAATATCGGATTATCAACAAACGCCTTTAAACCGGAAAGAAAGTCAAGAAGATGAATTCCTCCGGAAAAAGTCGCAATCTTATTTGACATTATTTTAACAAAAACTAACGAACTCCCTAAAATGCATAATACACCAATCGCAAGGAATAAAAATTTCAATATTCTTGTTTTGCTATTATAAAAAGCTTTATATAGTAAGGGCAATAACAATAATCCAAAACCAAGATATGCGGTTGTCGTAAAGGAGCACAATCCACTAATCACTATTATTAAGACAGCAACCAACGAAGAATCTGCGAGATAAATCGAAATACATCCGAACAATACGGCAAAAGCTGCAAAGGCCGGCGCTTCGATAAAAACAGATGTGAACTTCCAGAGTTTTCCGATGCTGAGATTAATATCACTATATTGAGTGAACCACTCTATTCCATAAACCCCATTTACAGTAGTGTAACTACCCCAAGAAACGTCTAATGACATATTAGTCGATACAACACCCAGTGAATACAATATCCAAATTATAAAGCCAGGTATTACCAAAATGATATAGGCATTTACGAAATTCCTCAAGACTACTTTAATCCCATATAACGATCGCAGAAAAAGATACATAGAGCAGATCGGCACAATCAATACGAAACGAAAAATTTGCTTAGAAATATCTGACTGCTGCACGAAATACAAAACAAAGAACGGTAAACACCCTACAACAATACATATGAAACCAATGTAAATTGCTTTTGACCACACCTCCTTGCTCATGTTAGAAAGAAGCACAAACAGTAAACACATAGCAGCTATGAATAGCGATGCATAGTTTAGTCTATGTGAATAGTTGCTTTTTGAATATACCGAAACGGAATTCAATAAAAAAGAAATACACAATATTATATCAAAGAATGTATATCTATTTCGGATCATTATAAAACCTACATTGATATCGAATACTCTTTAATCATCTGTTTTGAACAACAACGTATATCGAAACTATCTGAAACGACCGATCTAATATAGTTTGACCGATCATAATGCCTATCCAGAAGAATCTTTTCCGCCCACAGGTTCGCATCGTCTATTGGAAGAAAATCTGTTAAAACACTCATTGATGTCTCACGAGTAATTTGATCCGAAAACAACACAGGCAATCCTGCCGTCTGCGCTTCCACTCCAGATACCGGCAAACCCTCATATAATGACGGAAGAACAAAGACATCGGCCGCGGAATAGTATTCATTCACGTTTCCAACTGATCCCTTGAACGAAATATATTGGCTGACGCCCTGTTTTTCGGCATATCGTTGTACATCGCCATTCAGTTCATCATCCCCGAACCACCAGAAACGGAAGTCAACTTTACTGTTGGCAAGTTCGCGAATGATATCGACAATAAAGTAGGGATTCTTCTGGGTTGTGATCCTACCAACCGTCATCACAACAATTTTATCTCCACAATTTTCGATCCCTCGAATTTTGTTCCGCGCAACCTCCGAATAACGAAAACGGGATATGTTTATTGCATTAGGTATAATCCTGTATTTTCTCTTCCCAAATAGGCCATCACCGGCTTTATGCGAACATGCGATATATTTGTTCGCAAAATGCAGAGCCAACGCAGAAAATGGCTTATTCCTTAATTGCTTCCACCAAACATCACCATTCTGTGCAGCATGACTATGCAATATACGAATGGGAACATTGAATGCAGCTGCTGCAGCAAGCACCGGAACTCCGCTATTAACGACATTGCAATGAACGACATCATAATGACTCTTCTTAAATATATTGAAAATAAGTAAGAAAAATTTTAATGGATGTTTGATATATGAAGGAAGCAGGAACACGTTATCCCCATTACCCGCAATTTCCTTATAATACGGTGAACCAACATCATCTATCACCAAGAAATCGAATCGCATTTCAGGACCATGCAACGCCCTGTAATAATTCATAACATAGCTTGCTACACCATTGGAATGTTGCAGTCCTCTGGTCACCATTAATATTCTCAAATTCAAGTGCCCCTTATTTTATGTCAAGAATGTATCACACTACTATCGATGAGTTGACTATACCATTCACCAAGTTGTTGTGCGCTGTCTTTGATATCGTACCCGGCATGGCATATGGCGTTTTTTTCATCACTTCGTTTGGCTACGGGTGACATTTCTGCAAGTTCAACTGCCCATGCATCGGTTTTATCCAATGGAAAGAATTTAACGAGACCAGGGATAATGCTCGCCTCCCTCGGAACATAATTGGATGCGATCACCGGTAATCCTGAAGCTTGTGCTTCTATAGAGACCATACCCAGCCCTTCATAGGTGGAGGGGAAAGCAAGCACATCGAGCGCTTGATACAAGCTACTAATATCGTTACGTACACCCAGCATGCGTACCGAACGTTCGAGTCCAAGTTCATGAATCCGTGCCTGCACTTGCTTCATCATGTCGCCATCGCCCGCGAGAGCAAGGACAGCATTTGGATGACACTCGAGTACCTGTTTGAACACATCAAGCGTGAACAATTGGTTCTTCTGGAAGCACATACGCCCCACTTGACCGATGAGCAGTTGATTGTCAGCAACACCCAACTCGGCACGTTTAGCGGCTCGCACCATAGGATTGAAACGGAATATCTCGGGCTCAATAGCGTTACGAATAATCCTGACCTTGCCGGCGGCATCAAGCTTTTCGCCGAATAGCCACTGAGCCGTGTAATGCGAGCAAGCTGCATAATGTGTGGGATATACCTTCGCAAACGGACGCAAAGCCATCTTCACTGCGGTCTTCGTGTACTCACGCGGATTACTGGTCGAGTGACTGTGCGCAATACGTACCGGTACGCCCGCTCTCTTAGCGGCACCTAACGGGAATACACTCAATGCATTCATATGCGAATGTACAATCGTCGGCTTGAGATCGCAAAACAACTGCTCGCATGCATTTATGTATGCAGACAGATGCTTATAGGAAGGTATCGTGAATACTCGGCCACCGAGTGCTTTGATCTCATCCTCAGGAACCACCGTGGAGTCATTCTGTACGATGAAATCAAACTGGATACGGCTACGGTCGATATGACGATAATGATTCATGACGGTGGCTTCCACGCCGCCGCCCATCATTCTGCCGACAACTTGTGCTACACGAATCAGTTCAGACATAACGGTACCTAATTGCAGTTAACCAAACATAACCGCACTGATCCGCCAATCCATAGTTGCTCCGGCTCACAGCTCCGCACGCCCTCCATCTCGACTAAACCTAGTAGTAGTGTACTACTTATCTTCTATTTTCCGGGGGATCCCGGGTTCTAGATAGAAGCGCAACACCCGCTCTATGGTTGGAAGGGTTCAGGTTCTAACTGGAGAAGGTGTTGCGCCCATGACGAAAGTGTATTCCCACCTGTCGGGCGAGGAGCGGGTCCGGATCGACGAGTTGAGGAACCGCGAGGGGCTCGGCGTGTGCCAGATCGCATTGAGGATCGGCCGCGACAAGTCCACGGTCAGCCGCGAGCCGGGACGCGGCCTGTGGGTCGCGTCCGACGAGAACGGGTCCTACCGCCCCTACCGGCCGAAACGGCTGAAGGCGGGCGCGTGGACGTCCCGCCCGTTCTACTGGCCATGACCGCGCAGAGGAAGGCCGAGACGCGTGCGCGCGAATCCCGCAGGCCCATGCGCATGTCCTACTCCCCGTTGCTCGCATGGGTGATGGACGCGCTCAGGAAGGGGTGGACGCCGGAAAGGATCGAGGGGCGGCTGAAGGTCGAATGGCCCGACGACCCGCGCATGCGGATAAGCCACGAATGCCTCCACCGGTGGATCCACGCGAAACCGCAGAGGGCGTTGGACCTCAGGCGGTACCTGCCTCGCGGCAAGCGGCACCGCACGCGTTCGAAGGGCAGGAGGGCGAGGGGACCGCGCATCCCGATGCGCGTGCCGATCACGGACCGGCCGAAGAAGGTAGACTCGCGCCATGAGTTCGGCCACTTCGAATCCGACACCGTGGTCGGCGCGTCCCCGTCCAAGCGGTGCATCGACACGCAGGTCGAACGCAAGAGCCGCAGGCTGTTCGCCCGGTTCATCCCCGACAAGGGCGCGCCGGCCACGGCGCGCGCCGAATACGACATCCACAAGGACATCCCCGCGCCCGCGCGCATCGACCGCACCTGGGACAACGGCACGGAGTCCTCCTGCCACCTGCTCGTGGACGAGGCCCTGCAGGCCATCGTCCAGGAGATCAACGACACCCCATGAAGGTCCTGGACTGGGAAACGCCCAACGAGGTTTGGTACCGCGAACTCGGCAAGCTAATGCCGAAGACAAGCCACCCAAAGACGAGCGTCGCACTTACAAATTGAATCCGGGAATAAGGCTATTCTTCACACGAGCAAGAATAACTTCGAGTAAACCGCCGAAATAAGCCAATGCACAATCACCATGATCGGAATACTCCAAATATATGAGTCAT
>JAIHTM010000400.1 GCA_022713905.1 Collinsella sp. | reverse complement strand
GGGCTTGGAGCTTACCGAGCGCCAACAATTTATCGGCGGGCGCATCGTTAAGGAAATCCTGGAGCGCCTGCGCTTTCTGGTCGATGTCGGACTCGACTATCTGACCCTCGACCGTGCCTCGGCGACGCTTTCCGGAGGCGAGGCCCAGCGTATTCGACTGGCAACGCAGATCGGCGCGGGTCTCATGGGCGTGCTCTATATTCTGGACGAGCCCTCGATCGGTCTTCATCAGCGCGATAACGAGCGCCTGATCAAGACGCTTGAGCGCCTGCGCGATATCGGCAATACCGTTATCGTCGTCGAACACGACGAGGATACAATCCGTGCCGCCGATTACGTGATCGACATGGGGCCCGGCGCCGGCGTCAACGGCGGACACGTAGTCGCGGCGGGAACGCCTGCCGATATCATGGCGTGTCCTGAGTCGATGACGGGCGCTTATCTGACCGGCAAACGAATGATCCGGGTGCCTGATGAACGGCGCAAGCCCGGTCGCGGCTGCCTTAAAATTACGGGCGCTCGAGCCAACAACCTCAAAAACGTTACTGCCAAAATCGAGTTTGGTACGCTTACGGTTGTTACCGGCGTGTCGGGATCGGGCAAGAGCTCCCTGGTTACCGATACCATTGCGCCTGCCCTTACGAATGCCATTCACCGTTCGACGCGCCCTGTGGGTCCATATAAGAAAATCGAGGGCATCGAGTGTATCGATAAGGTTATCGATATCGACCAGTCGCCGATTGGCCGCACGCCGCGTTCCAACCCTGCTACCTATATCGGCCTGTGGGATGATCTTCGCGCGCTGTTTGCGAGTACGCCGGAGTCGAAGGCGCGCGGCTACTCGCCGGGTCGTTTCTCCTTTAATGTGAGTGGCGGGCGCTGTGAGGCGTGCAAGGGCGACGGGCAGATCAAGATCGAGATGCACTTCCTTCCCGATATCTACGTTCCCTGCGAAGTTTGCGGCGGTAAACGCTACAACCGCGAGACACTCGAGGTCACCTACCGTGGCAAGACCATCTCGGACGTGCTCGACATGAGCGTCACCGAGGCGCTGGCCTTCTTTGGGAATATCCCGCAGATCAAGCGAAAGCTCCAGACGCTGTACGATGTAGGCTTGGGCTACGTGAGCCTGGGCCAGCCCGCCACGACGCTCTCGGGCGGCGAGGCGCAGCGTGTGAAGCTCGCCAAGGAGCTTCATCGACGCCAGACGGGCAAGACGTTCTATATTTTGGACGAGCCGACGACCGGTCTTCATTTTGAGGACGTCCGCCAGCTGCTCGATGTGCTGCAGCGCTTGGTCGATGCGGGCAACACGGTGCTGGTGATTGAGCACAACCTTGATGTCATCAAGGTTGCCGACCGCCTGATCGATATGGGTCCCGAGGGCGGTAACGGCGGCGGAACCGTCGTGGTTTCGGGCACACCGGAGC
>JAIHTM010000399.1 GCA_022713905.1 Collinsella sp. | reverse complement strand
TTGAGGCTAAGGCCTACTTCGTGGACGGCACCACCGCTGTCATCGAGGTTTCTAACGCCGATGACCTTGAGTGGGAGAGCACCGACAAGACCAAGAACACCTGGTTCTCCTATGACGAGAAGAACGACGGCACCTATGAGCTGGGCAAGCTGAACAGCAATGATTCCGCTAGCAAGGACTTTAATACTACCGGCAAGATCATTGAAACCGGCGATGCCCGTATTTCTCTGGACAAGAGCGTCCGCCTGAATAACGACACCGTGTTCGTGATCCGCCGCGGCGACAACGTGAATGTCTACACTGGCATCCGCAACGTGCCCGACGTGAACATCACCCACCTGGAGTCCGATGCCGAGGTTGAGGTCGTTGCGATCTTGGACGACAACGGCTATGCCGACTACCTGTTCATCAACGGTGAGACTGGCGAGCTGGGCGTGTCCGGCAGCGTGGCGGGTGACCGCATCTACATCCTGGACACCGATTACGAGTCCAGCCAGGATGCCGACGATAACAAGTACTATGTCTTTGACGCTATTGTCAACGGCGAGATCGGCACTGTCAACCTGAACAGCACCAGTGATGTGGAGGTTGGCCTGTACGGTAATGTGACCTACGACGCTGACGGCTATGTCAACACCAGCGATCTGAACCGCATTAACAACGCCGTCTCCGGCAACGACCTGCGCGTCTGGAACGTCGACTCCACGATCGCCTACTCCTCCGGCGTGCTGTCCTTCGACGGTGTGGATTTGGTTCTGGCCGACGAGTACACCATCTTCCTAAACGATGGCGGCACCGGCAAGACCACCACTCCCAGCCGTCTGGCCCGCGACTATGAGGACGACAACTTCAAGGGTGTGATCTCCGCTGTTTACGATGGCGACGCTGTGATTGAGGTCTATGTGGACGAGGACAACAGCGTTATCACCGACGAGACCGTGGCTGAGGTTGAGGAGGCCGTCTCTGATGCCGTGGTGAATGCGGATGGCGCTTGGGGACAGAACGGCGACCTGGGTAACTATGTTGCCCACGGCACCTGGAACTCCGACGGCACCAAGGTGACTGCCTCCTTTGAGCAGTCCGCCATTAGTACCGAGTCCAATGCCATTACTTGGGATACTGCCCGCTTCCTGGGCTCCCTGCACAAGAACGGTGCTACCACCATCGTGTATGACGGTGTGACCTATGTGTGGGATAAGGACGGCGGCCTCCAGGGCAGCAACTGGTATGATTCCAGCGACAAAGGTCTGACCACTGGCGACAACGCTAACACTCTGGTCAAGGCTCTGGCCGATGCCGGCGTCTTTGACGGTGACGAGACTGCGACTGCTACTCTGACTGTGGACGGCGTGGACATCACTATCACTTTTAGCGTGTCCGAGTAATCCAATCAGAATTTACCCTGTGGGCGGAAACCCCCCGTGCGCTAAAG
>JAIHTM010000061.1 GCA_022713905.1 Collinsella sp. | reverse complement strand
ATATAAGGTTTACGCGGCGGGGCTGCAAGGCCCGGCGGTGTAGCTTAGCGTCGACGCTTCCAGATTAACGCGGTGGCTAACGCAAGGCGGGGGAGTCTTTTCATGGCAGTTTTCTTAGTCCTTAACAAAAACCACCACAAAGGTGCCTGTCCCCTTTGTGGTGGTTTTCTAGGTCGTTAGCTCAGCAGCATGCGGTCGTTGGCGAGCTCGCCGCCCGAGACCTCCTCGAACTTCTGCAGCAGGTCGGCTACGGTGAGCGACTTCTTCTCATCGCCTGCCACGTCGTAGATCACGTGGCCTTCGTGCATCATGATCAGACGGTTGCCCAGACGGATGGCGTCGTTCATGTTGTGCGTGACCATGAGCGTGGTCAGGTGGTTCTCGTCGACGATCTCCTCGGTTAGGTTGAGCACCTTAGAGGCCGTCTTGGGGTCGAGGGCCGCGGTGTGCTCGTCGAGCAGCAGCAGGCGCGGCCTGGTGAGCGTGGCCATCAGCAGGGTGAGTGCCTGGCGCTGGCCGCCCGAGAGCAGGCCGACCTTGGCGTTGAGACGCGTGTCCAGACCAAGGTCCAGGCGCTTGAGCAGCTCAACGTACTCATCTTTCTCGGCCTTGGTGACGCCCCACGAAAGGCCGCGACGCTGGCCGCGACGCTTGGCGAGGGCCAGGTTCTCGGCGATTTGCATGTCGGCAGCGGTACCGCGCATGGGGTCCTGAAACACGCGGCCCAGGTACTTGGCGCGCTGCGACTCGCTCAGGCGCGAGATGTCGGTGCCGTCGAGCTCAATAACGCCCGAATCGAGCGGGTACACGCCGGCGATCATGTTGAGCAGCGTGGACTTGCCGGCGCCATTGCCGCCGATCACGGTTACAAAGTCGCCGTCATTCAGGGTGAGGTCGACGCCGGTGAGCGCGCGCTTCTCGGTGACGGTGCCCTTGTTAAAGGTCTTCTTGACGTGCGAGAGCTTAAGCATCTGCCTCATCCCCCTTCGTGTAGGAGCTGCGGAGCTTATAGCGCTCCCAAACCACGGGCACGCACAGGGCCACGGCGACGATCACGGCGGAGAGCAACTTCATGTCGTTGGCGTCCATGCCCAACTGCAGCACGATGGCGCGGATAAGGAAGTATACCACGGAGCCAAAGACGGCGGAGGCAAGACGGACGCTAAACTGCGTGAGGCCGCCGGGCAGCAGACGGCCGAGCACCTCACCGATAACAATGGCGGCAAGACCGATAACGATGGCACCGGTGCCCATACCAATGTCGGCATACTTCTGGCTCTGGCAGATAAGCGCGCCCGAAAGGCCGATGAGGGCGTTGGAGAGCACGAGGGCGATCATCTTGGTGGAGTTGGTGTTGACGCCCAGAGCGCGGATCATGTACTCGTTGTTGCCGGTGGCGCGCAGCGCCGAGCCGATCTCGGTGCCAAAGAACCAATACAGGATGGCAACGATAGCCACGGCGAGCAGGATGCCCAAGATGATGGCAACGGTGGACTGCGGCAGACCGGTCATATTGCTGACGGCCGAGAACACGGTGCCCTTGGCAAGAATTGGCGTATTGGACTTGCCCATGATGCGCAGGTTGATGGACCACAGGCTGATCTGGGTGAGGATTCCGGCGAGGATCGCGGGAATCTCGAAGACGGTGGTCAAAATGCCCGTGACGGCACCCGCGATGGCGCCGGCGCACATACCGGCCAGCACGGCGAGCAGCGGGTCGACGTTGTTATTGACGATGAGCACAGCGCAGACGCAGCCGCCGAGGGCAAAGCTGCCGTCGCAGGTCATATCGGGAATGTCGAGCAGGCGGAACGTGATAAACACGCCAAGCACCATAATGCCCCAGAGGACGCCCTGCGAAACGGCGCCCTGCAATGCAATGAGCATGCTTCATACCTCCTAGGATAGGGTGGACACGTGATTCACCATAATAGCGGTAACAATGCATAGAAGAGCTGCGGACAGACGTTTTGTTTTACCTGAAACAAGCAGGGCGGACGCCGGTCTACAGCGCCCGCCCCTGTGGCTCAGATATTGAATAACGCGGCTAAAGCGCGAGCACGGGCTCTAGACGCATGCCGCGTATAGCATTACGCGTCCAGAGCGGAAAGGTCGATGCCCAGGGCCTCGGCCATCTCGTCGTTCTTGACGACGACCAGGTCCTTGCTCGAGAGGTGCTTGATAGGCATGTCTTCGGGCTTGGCCTCGCCCTTCAGAATCTTGACGGCCATCTCGCCCGCGGCGTAGCCCAGATCCTCGTAATTGATGGAGAGGGTGAACAGGCCGCCGGCCATGCACATGCCCTCCTCGCCAGTCACGAAGGGAAGCTTGTTCTCCTTGCAGATCTGGCCCACCTGCGAGGCGCCCGCGGCGATGGTGTTGTCGGTGGGGGAGTACAGCGCGTCGACCTTGCCCACGGCAGACTCGACGACGGACTGAATCTCGTTGGAGCTCGAGACGGTGAAATCGGTGTACTCGAGGCCCAGCTTGTCGAGTTCCTTCTTGGCGGCCTTGATCTGGACGTCGGAGTTGGACTCGGCGGTGCAGTAGAGCAGGCCGACCTTTTTAACGTCGGGCAGGACCTTCTGCATCATCTCGAGCTGCTCGGCGACCGGGGTGAGGTCGGAAGCGCCCGTGACGTTGGTGCCCGGCTTGTCGTTGTCCTGGACCAGGCCGGAGGCGGCGTAGTCGGTGATGGCACAGCCCACGATGGGGATATCGGCCGTGGCGCCGGCGGCAGCCTGCGCGGCGGGCGTGGCGATGGCATAAATCAGGTTGACGTTGTCGCCCACAAACTTGTCGGCAATGGACTTACACGTGGACTGGTCGTTCTGGGCGTTCTTCTGGTCGATCTTGACCTTAAGGCCGCTCTCCTTGATGGCCTTGACAAAGCCGTCGTTGGCGGCATCGAGTGCGGAGTGCTCGGTGAGCTGCAGAACGCCGATGGTGTAGTCGGAACCGGCGGCAGCAGAGCCGGAACCAGAGTTGCCGCCGCATCCGGCGAGCGGGGCGAGTGCGAGCAGGCCGGCGGAGACCAGAAGGCTCCTGCGGCTGATGGTGATGTCCTTCATATCATTACCCCCAGTATAAAAATGGCTGGAAACACTGCACTGGGACAAAGTGCAAGTGGAACTATAGTAGCGCTGATGTCCATTTTTACAACAGCCTGGCGGGTTTTTTAATACAGAATCGGATGGGCGGTACGGGTAGTCGAATGGGCGGTGGAGGGTCTTATGCGGCGGAGGGGGTGTCGTCCTCGTCCGGGGCGGCGAAGAGCTTCTTGCCGTCGAGGAGACGTGTGCTGACGTTTCTCATACGGGCGATCTCGACGGTACGCAGCGTATCGTCGGTGCCTCGGGCGTCGTAGACCGTTCCCAGCAGATACGAGATGCCATCGCGCTGCCTGATGGCAAAGGGACGGAGTGTCATCCGTGCTGCTTCGGTTTCGCCGCGTGTCGTGACGCTCGAAATATCAAAACTCACCGTGGTTCCGTGGTCGATGGCCTGCTCGACGAGCTCGCACGTGTCGATGCGCTTGATGGGCGTGCGTGTTGCCTTGGTAGCCTTGCTGCCTGCGCTTGGAGCGGGTTCGGGTGTATCGAGGTAGCCGCGAACGTCGGCGCTCGCCATGGCAACTAAGTGCTGCGCCATGCTCTTGCGGATAGCGATAGGCGTGGAGCGGTTGCGCATGACCATACCGTGGAGCCGGATGATCTCTTCATCGGTGAGCGGACGGGTAAGAAGTTTGTAGCCCACGCCGCGTTTGTACTCAATTTCGTATCCGGCATGGCGAAGCGCGGAGATGGCGGTGTAGATGCTGCGCCGCGCCGCCGAGATGGGCATGCGGGCGGGGTCGTCGGGATGGGCGAGGCGCCGGATCAGCTCATCGGAAAGCATGGCCTTGTCTTCGCCGGTGTTTTCGCTCAAGAGCTGCAGGATACGAACGGCGCGATAGGCTGCCATTGAGGCGGCGCCCCTCGTCGTGGTGTCGTAGGTTTCAACAGCGGCTTCGGTCATGGTGCTCACGTCCTTTCCGTTTTGGGTGGCGACGGTATGGAGCCTAGGACGCGGGGCTTTTCCAGGGGCGCAGGGCGCTCTGGGCGGTCGGTAGTCGTCGGCAAACGGCGGGTCGAGTTTTCAACAGCCCTGCTCAACTGACCAAAAACTTGCCAAAAGCTTGACGGATGCTGTTGAAAAAAGCGTCTCTCGACCGATGTCGAGAGACGCTTGTGCGATGAGCGTTGGCGTGTGGCGACGCGAGCTAGCGTTCGACGATTAGAAGTCGGCGTTGCCCACGGTGCGCGGGTGCGGCAGGACGTCGCGGATGTTGCCCACGCCGGTCAGATACATGACCAAGCGCTCGAAGCCCAGACCGTAGCCGGCGTGCTTGCAGGAACCGTAGCGGCGCAGGTCAAGGTAGTACTTGTACTGCTCGGGATTCATACCCAGGTCCTTGATGCGGGCCTCGAGCAGATCCAGGCGCTCCTCGCGCTGGGAGCCACCGATGATCTCGCCGATGCCCGGCACCAGGCAGTCGGCGGCGGCGACGGTCTTGCCGTCGTTGTTCATGCGCATGTAGAAGGCCTTGATCTCGGCCGGGTAGTCGGTCACAAAAGTCGGTCGCTTAAAGTGTTCCTCGGTCAGGAAACGCTCGTGCTCGGTTTGCAGGTCGATGCCCCAGCTCACGGGATAGTCAAACTTGTGACCGGCGGCGACGGCCTGCTCCAGGATTTCGACGGCCTCGGTATAGGTGACGCGGGCGAAGTCGGAGTTGGCGACATGGTCCAGGCGCTCGAGCAGACCCTTGTCCACAAACTTGTTGAGCATATTGAGCTCGTCGGGGCAGGTGGCCATAACGTCCTTAAGGACGTACTTGAGCATGGCCTCGGCGTTGTCCATGTAGTCGTTGAGGTCGGCGAAGGCCATCTCGGGCTCGATCATCCAAAACTCGGCGGCGTGGCGCGTGGTGTTGGAGTTTTCGGCGCGGAAGGTGGGGCCAAAGGTGTACACGTCGCCAAAGGCCATGGCAAAGTTCTCGGCATTGAGCTGGCCGGACACGGTGAGGCTCGCATGCTTGCCAAAGAAGTCCTGGCTCCAGTCGACCTCGCCGGACTCGGTGAGGGGCGGATTTTTGGGGTCGAGCGTGGTCACGCGGAACATCTCGCCGGCGCCCTCGCAGTCACTCGTGGTGATGATGGGGGTGTTGACGTAGACAAAGCCCTGCTCCTGGAAGAAGCGGTGGATGGCGGCAGCCGCGACAGAGCGGATGCGGAACACGGCGCGGAACAGGTTGGTGCGCGGGCGCAGGTGCTGCTGGGTGCGCAGGAACTCGACGGTTGCGCGCTTCTTCTGCAGCGGGTAATCCGGGGCGCTCGTGCCCTCGACCTCGATGGAGGTGGCAGAAAGCTCGAAAGGCTGGGGCGCATCGGGGGTCAGCTTGACGGTGCCGGTGCAAATGAGTGCGGCCGAGACGTTTTGATGGGCGATCTCGTCGTAGTTGTCGAGTGCCTCGCGGTTCATGACGACCTGCAGGTCGCGGAAGCAGCTGCCGTCGTTGAGCGTAACAAAGCCAAAGTTCTTCATGTCGCGGACGGACTTGACCCAGCCGGCGACGGTGACGGTCTGGCCGCCGAGCGACTCGGCATCGGCATAGAGCTGCGCGATTTTGGTGCGGTTCACGTATCCTCCCATAACGGTTGAATGATAGTTATCCATACAGTTCGATATTCTAGCAGCTCGGCTCATTTGAGCTATACAGATAAGGCATTGGCGGGATGGTTTTTCAAACGAAAAGCGCCCGCGGCCAAATGGTCGCGGGCGCTTGACGAGGTGCCTTTTGGCTGTGTGGCGTGGGGCCTGGCTACTTGGTCTTGGCAACCAGCAGCGGGTCGCCAAGCTTGACGAGCGGGTTGCCGCCGATAAGCGTTCCAGACTCGCCGACATGGTCGATGCTCTTAAGACGATCGAGCTCGGAGACGATGACGGTCACGATGTCCTCGTGACCAGCGGCCTTAATGGCCTCGCGGTCGAAGCTGATGAGCGGCTGGCCTGCCTTGACCACATCGCCCATCTCGACAAAGCGGGCAAAACCCTTGCCGTTCATTTCCACGGTGCCCAGGCCAACATGGATGAACACGCGCAGGCCGTCCTCGGTAATCATGCCGATGGAGTGGTTGGTGACGGTGGTGGCGCCGATGCGGCCGTTGGCGGGCGCATAGATGGTGCCGGTAATGGGCTCGATGCCATAGCCCTGGCCAAGCATGCCCGAGGCGATCGTCTCGTCGGGAACCTCGTTCAGGTTGACGAGCACGCCGTTGACGGGGGCATAGATGACGCCTTCGCGGGTGGCGAAGCTTGCTGCGGGCGGAACGGACGCCTCGCCGGTCGAGGTGAAGGTGGACTTAAGCGAATCGAGCAGACCCATAGTTGCCTCCAACTTAAATAGGCGCATATCGCGCGTTTGGTTTGCCGGAAACGTTTCATATGTGTTTCGCGGCTTGGTCAACGCCCCCTATTCTACGCTGCTCGCGATACCTCTGAGCTGGGATTATGTGATATATCAGTTGGAGGGAAACTTATTGCCGGAGTGTTTCTGCGCCACGGGTTCAAGTGGGGTACGCTTGAAGGCGAAAAACAAGGGCGCATAATTTGCGCGAAGGGAGCACATATGATTGTCGAGAACCATGCGCTGTGGGGCGAGGAGCCGACCGAGGATTATCCGGCGACGTTTACGTATTTGGGTGCCGAGCCGTTGCCCGATAAACCGAATGGCCGCCGCCCCGCGGTGATTATCTGCGGCGGAGGCGGGTTTACACATATCGCTCCGCACGAGCAGGACCCGGTGGCGTTTGCATTTTTGGACCGCGGCTACCAGGCCTTTGTGCTCAACTATGTCACGAGTTCTACGGGTGACGTGAGCTTTCCGCACCCCCAGGCAGATCTTGCCAAGATGGTCGCCACGGTGCGCGCCAACGCCGACGAGTGGCATGTCGATCCTAAGCGCGTGTGCGTCGTGGGCTTTTCTGCTGGTGGCATGATTTGCGCCTCGCTGGCAACACAGTGGAAGACCGGCCCCTTTGCGGCACTTGCCGGGGCGCGTCCGGACGACATTCGTCCCGATGCCGTGGTGCTGGGCTATCCATTGCTCGACTTTGCCTATGTGCGCGACATACAGACGCGCGATCCGCGCATTGACTTGCGTGTGCCAAAGACGGGCGGCAAGACGGGGCGCGATTTGCTCAACGACTACCTGTCGATGGTGACGGGCGGCGAGGCAACTGACGAGCATCTGGCCGACATCTGCCCCACCACGCATGTTTCGCGTCAGATGCCACCGACCTTTGTGTGGGGCGTGTCCGACGACAAGACGGCGCCGATTGCGCAGGTCTACCCGTTTGCCCAACGCATGGCGGAGGAGGGCGTCGCTTGCGAGATGCACGTCTTTGACCAGGGAGGTCACGGCCTTTCACTCGGCAACGCCAACACCGCGGTCGACAACGAGGACAAGCAGGTGGCGGTCCGCCCTTGGATTCGCCTAGCCTTCCGCTTCCTGGAGCGCCATCTGTAAGAGTCTCGGCATCCCAGCCCTTCAATAACTTGCGGTGAAATAGTTCCTATCTGGGGCATCAACCAGTCCATCCAGGAACTATTCCACCGCAACTTCGTTTTTGATGCCCCGCCCGGAAACTGCGTCCCAGTTTTGCCTTTCAAGGTGGGACGCAGTTTCCCATAGGGCCTCGACTGGGAAAGTGCGTCCCGTTTCGAGTGGGGATTCCGGGATGCATTTTCCGTAAGAGGCCTGTTTGGGAAACCATATCCCGTTTCGAGCCAGAATTCTGGGATGTAGTTTCCCCGAGAGGCCTCATCGGGAAACTATGGCCCTGAACTCTCCTGCCTGTCCCCATTGCGCCAATCTGCTGATTGAACGTCGTTGTGTGTTCACGCTATCATGTAAGCTTAAAATTGGTTAGCCATGGCAAACGGTTAGCCATGGTGAACATAAATACAACGCCCTGTGGGCGCCGGGGGAGGAACACGGACGTGAAGCTCGATACACTCGAGATTGGAAAGGACGCCGTTGTCGCATCGGTGGCATCGGACGATCAGGCACTCCGACAGCATATTTTGGACATGGGTCTAACGCCGGGCACCGAAGTCACCATGATGAAGTACGCCCCCATGGGTGACCCGCTCGAGATCCGCCTACGTGGCTACGAGTTGACGCTGCGCAAGGACGATGCCGCTCGCATCGAGCTCGTGGGTATTCACGACACCGATACGGGTCCGCGCGCTAACGCCGCAATCGGCACGACGGAGCATCCGGCTCTGGGCGAGGGGACGTATTCGCCCCGTGCGGCAAAGACGGCCGTGCCCGAGGGCGCGCCGCTGCACTTTGCCCTCGCCGGCAACCAAAACTGCGGCAAGACCACGTTATTCAACCAGCTGACGGGCTCCAACCAGCACGTCGGTAACTTTCCCGGCGTGACGGTCGACCGCAAAGATGGCACCATCCGTAACCATCCCGAGGCGAGCGTTACCGACCTGCCTGGCATTTACTCCCTGTCGCCGTACACAGGCGAAGAGGTCGTGAGCCGTCAGTTCATCCTTGACGAGCGCCCGGACGCCATCATCGACATCATTGACGCCACCAACATCGAGCGCAACCTGTACCTGACACTGCAGCTCATGGAGCTCGACCGCCCCATGGTCATCGCGCTCAACATGATGGATGAGGTGACGGCCAACGGCGGCGCCGTGGACGTCAACCTGCTCGAGAGCCTGCTGGGCGTGCCCGTTGTCCCCATTAGCGCTGCCCGCAACGAGGGCATCGGCGAGCTGGTGGATCATGCCCTGCACGTGGCGCGCTTTCGCGAGCGCCCTGGTCGCCTGGACTTTTGTGCGCCCGACGGTCCGGACGGCGGTGCGCTGCATCGCTGCATCCACGGCATTGCCAACCTGATCGAGGACCATGCCGCGACGGCGCACATCCCCGTGCGTTTTGCGGCGACCAAGCTGGTCGAGGGCGATGAGCTGGTAACCGAGGCGCTTCACCTGGACCGCAACGAGCTCGACGCCATCGAGCACATCATTACCCAGATGGAGGGCGAGGCTGGCACCGACCGCCTGTCCGCGCTGGCCGATATGCGCTTTAGCTTTATCGGCGACGTGTGTGGGCGTTGCGTCGTTAAGCCGCATGAGAGCCGCGAGCACGTGCGCTCCGTCAAGATTGACCGCATCCTGACAGGTCGTTACACAGCCATTCCGGCGTTCCTGGTGATTATGGGCCTCGTCTTTTGGCTGACGTTTGGCGTGATCGGCGCGGCGTTGCAGGGACTTATGGAGGACGGTATCGCTGCCATCATCGCCTCGGCCGATGCGGGCCTCAAGGCGTTCGGTACCAACGACGTAGTGCGCTCGCTGGCTGTCGACGGCGTGCTTACGGGCGTGGGCAGCGTGCTGACCTTTCTGCCGATTATCGTCGTGCTCTTCTTGTTCCTCTCCATTCTGGAAGACTCCGGCTACATGGCACGCGTAGCCTTTGTCATGGACAAAGTCCTGCGTCGCTTCGGCCTGTCGGGCCGCAGCTTTGTGCCCATGCTCGTCGGTTTTGGCTGCACCGTGCCGGCTATCATGTCGACCCGTACGCTCCCATCCGAGCACGACCGCAAGATGACGGTCATGCTCACGCCGTTTATGAGCTGCTCAGCCAAGTTGCCGGTTTACGGCTTGCTGTGCGGGGCGTTTTTCCCGCAGGCGACGGTTCCCGCCATGGTCTCGCTCTATCTGATCGGTATCATGGTCGGCTGCATCGCGGCTTTGGTGCTCAACCGCACGGCATTTAAGGGCGACCCGGTGCCGTTTATCATGGAGCTTCCCAATTACCGCCTGCCGAGTATTAAGACGACGGTGATGCTAGCGTGGGATAAGGCCAAGGACTTTATCACCAAGGCTTTTACCATTATCTTTGCCGCGACCGTGGTCATCTGGTTCCTTCAGACGTTCGATATCCGCTTTAATGTGGTCGCCGACCAGTCGCAAAGCCTGCTTGCCGGTCTGGGTAGCATCATCGCGCCGGTGTTGGCCCCGCTCGGTTTTGGCGACTGGCGCGCCTCGACGGCGCTCGTCACGGGGCTCATTGCCAAGGAGAGCGTCATCTCGACGCTCACGGTGCTTTTGGGCGCAACGTCGCCCGCGGCGCTGTCGACCATGTTTTCGCCGTTTGCCGCCTACGTGTTCTTGGTCTTTACGTTGCTGTACCCGCCTTGTGTGGCGGCAATCGGCGCCGTCAAGAGCGAGTTGGGCGCGCGCTATGCCGTGGCCGTATTCGCGTTTCAGGTCGCCGTTGCCTGGATCGTGGCGTTTGTCGTGCATTCGGCGGGCATATTGCTGGGGTTGGCTTAGTTATGAATTGACGGCGCAACCTCTGTGTATCGAATTGTTTTCGGCCCCGCATCTGTACTGACGGATGCGGGGCCGTTGCTATATAATCGCCTCCGCTCAAAACGATTGGAGACGTTATATATGACTCAGACAAGGCAAGACGGCATCACGCTCAAGCAGTGGCTCCCACTCGTCGGGTTCACCTGCTGTGCGTTCGTGTTCAACACGTCGGAGTTTATGCCCATTGGCCTTTTGACTGATATCGCCGCGTCGTTCTCGCTCACCGAGGCCCAGGCGGGCATCATGATCTCGGTCTATGCCTGGGGCGTCATGCTGCTGTCGCTGCCGCTCATGGTGTTCGCCTCGCGCTTTGAGTTCAAGCGGATGCTGCTGGGCGTGCTGGCCGTGTTCTCGCTCGGTCAGTTCCTGTCCGCTGTGGCGCCGACTTATCCCATCCTGGTCTGCGCGCGCTTGGTGGTCGCCTGCGCACATGCCGTGTTCTGGTCGGTCGCCTCGATCATGGCGTCGCGTCTGGTCGACACCCGCCATGGAGCGCTCGCCATCAGCATGATCGCTACGGGCTCGTCCATCGCGCAGATCTTTGGCCTGCCGCTCGGTCGCGCCATTGGCTTGGCCGTGGGCTGGCGCATGACGTTTGCCGTGGTCGGGGGCCTCTCAGCCATCGCGGTCGTCTACCAGGCAGCGGTGTTCCCGGCCATGCCGGCGGGTGAGCGCTTTACTGTCAAACAGCTGCCCGAGCTGCTCAAGAACCCGCTCCTCATCGCGCTCTACGCAGTCACGGTCTTCATGGCGACCGGCTATTACGCAAGCTACAGCTATATCGAGCCCTTCCTGGCGCAGGTCGCGCACGTCGATGCGGGCGCCATTACCATGACGCTGACGGCGTTTGGCTGCTCTGGTTTGCTCGGAAGCTGGCTGTTTGGCCGCCTGTTCGATGGGCATCGCTTCCCGTTCTTGGCTATCACGCTCTCCGGCGTGCCGGTGGCCCTGCTGCTCATGGGGCCGGCCGCATCGTCGCTCGTGACAGTGCTTGCCGTCTGCGCACTGTGGGGTTGCTGCGCCACGGCCTTTAACGTGGCGTTTCAGGCCGAGCTCATCAAGCATACGCCGGCAGATTCGTCGGCCGTCGCCATGTCGATCTTCTCGGGCCTGTTCAACCTCGGTATCGGCACGGGTACCGCGATCGGCGGAGCCGTGGTTTCGGGTCCCGGTATCGCCTGGATCGGCTTTGTGGGCGGGGCGATTGCCGTCGTGGGCGTCATCCTCGCCATCACCGTGCTGTTTCCGGCCATCCGCCGCGCCAAGCCCGTCGCCTAATCACGTCCCCTCATCAGTTGCGGTGGAATAGTTCCTGTTTAAGGCTTCTGAAGGCCC
>JAIHTM010000060.1 GCA_022713905.1 Collinsella sp. | reverse complement strand
ACAGCTGCCGCGAAGGCTACGGGGTCCTCGGGGAGGATGCCCTCGACGAGCAGGGCCTGGTCGTAGAGCAGGCCGGAGTACTGCTTAATCTTGTCGGCGTCGCCCGCCTTCTGGGCAGCGACGAGCTTGGCGAAGACAGGATGCTTAGCGTTGAGCTCGAGCACGCGCTGGCTCTTGGGCATACCGTCGGGCGCGCCCTCGGGACCCTTCTGAAGCACCTTCTCCATCTCGAGCGAAAGCGGACCCTCGGTGGTGATGCAGGCGGGGGCGTCAGTCAGACGCGCAGAGACGGCAACCTTCTCGACCTTGTCGCCGAGCGCCTCCTTCATGGCGTTAAAGAGGTCCTCGTTCTCCTTGGTGGCGTCCTCGGCCTCCTTCTTCTCGTCATCGGTCGCCAAGTCAAGATCGCCGGTCGCGACGTTCTTAAGCTCCAGATGACGATCCTCGACCTCAGGCTCGGCACCATCGGCAACTGCCTTCTCGGCAGCCTCGCGAGCAGCGTCATCCTCGTAGACCTTGGGCATATCGGCAGCCACGTACTCACGCATGGCCTGGAAGGTGAACTCATCCACGTCCTGCGTCAGCAGCAGTACATCGTAGCCGCGGTCGAGCACGCCCTTCACGACGGGCATCTTGGCCAGACGCTCGCGCGAATCGCCGGCGGCATAGTAGATTGCCTTCTGGCCCTCGGGCATGCCCTTGGCATACTCGGCAAGGGTGATCATCTTCTGCTCCTTGGCAGACCAGAACAGCAGCAGGTCGGCGAGCTCATCGGCCTTCATGCCATAGCTCGAGTAGATGCCGTACTTAAGACCGCGACCAAAGTTCTCAAAGAACTTCTCGTATGCCTCGCGGTCGTTGTCGCGCATGTCCTCGAGATCGGCGGTGATCTTCTTCTCGACACGCTTGGCAATGGCCTTGAGCTGACGATTCTGCTGCAGCGTCTCACGCGAAATATTGAGCGTCACGTCGGCAGAGTCCACGACACCGCGCACAAAATTGTAGTAGTCGGGCAGCAGGTCGTCGCACTTCTCCATAATCAGCACGTTGGAGCTGTAGAGCGCCAGGCCCTTCTCGTAGTCCTTGCTGTACAGATCGAACGGGGCGCGACCCGGCACAAACAGCAGTGCATCGTACTCAAGCGTGCCCTCGGCATGGAAGCTGATAGTGCGCGCGGGATCGTCAAAGTCGTGGAACGTGGACTTGTAGAACTCGTCGTAATCCTTCTGCTCAACGTCGGAGCTGCGCTTTTTCCAGATCGGCGTCATGGAATTGATGGTCTCGAGCTCCTGATAGTCCTCGTACTCGGGCTTGTAGTCGTCGCCGGCGTCCTCAGGCTTGGGCTTCTGGCGGCTCTTGGTCACCATCATCTGAATCGGGTAGCGCACATAGTTGCTGTACTGCTGAATCAGGCTCTTGAGGCCCCACTCGGTCAGGAAGCGATCGTAGGTCTCGGCCTCGCCGTCGGCGTCGAGCTTCTCGTTCTCGCGCAGCGTCAGGATGACATCGGTACCGTGCTCGGCGCGCTCGCCATCCTCGATGGTGTAGCCCTCAAGACCGTCCGACTCCCACACATGGGCGGTATCCTCGCCATAAGCGCGGCTGACGACCTTCACGTGGCTGGCAACCATAAAGGCGGAGTAGAAACCCACGCCAAACTGACCGATGATGTCGACATCGGAGCCCTGCTGCTCGGCGTTCTCGGTCTTAAACTCCTCGGAGCCGGAATGGGCGATGGTGCCCAGGTCGCGCTCGAGCTCCTCGGCGGTCATGCCGATACCGTTATCCGAAATAGTGATGGTACGGGCATCTTTATCAAAGGAGACACGGATGGCCAGGTCACCCTGGTCGAGCTTGACACTCGGATCCTGAAGGCTCTTAAAGTTGAGCTTGTCGACGGCATCGCTCGCGTTGGAGATAAGCTCGCGCAGGAAGATTTCCTTATTGGTGTAGATGGAGTTGATCATGAGGTCGAGCAGTTTTTTGCTCTCGGTCTTAAATTGACGCATGTGCAGTCCTTTCGCGCTACCCCTGCCCGCAAAAACGGCCCGGTTGCCCGAGCCGCATCACAGACCTGCTATGTTCAGACTTAGATTTTATAACCCATTAGCGCGCATATATACATACGGAATCGAAAAACTGTATGTTGGAACACCCATGCGTCGATTGTCGAGGAGTGTCCCCAACTGCCGTCAGAAAAGGTACGTCCCTATCTGTCGCCTAGCAGTTTGGCCATCCAGGCATGGGGCTGGCCTTCGTCCTCATAGTCCACCGGCGCGATCTGCGTGTAGCCCGCCTTGGTGTAGAGCGGCAGCACGTACTCCTGTGCATGCAACTTTATGAGCTTGGCGCCGGCATCGCGCGCAGCAGCTTCGCTGGCTTCGACAATCTTGCTTGCCAGACCGCGACGGCGCATGGTGGACAGCACGGCGACGCGACCCATAATATAGGTCTCCCCCGCTGCGACGCCTTTGTCCATATCGCACGCCGGCGAAACCGGAGCCTCTGCATCTGCCGCGCGCTCCAGTTCCTCGGGAAACACGCGCGAGCAGCCGGTGAGCTCGCCGTCCACGTAAAGCGTCACATGGATGCAAGTCTGCGCCTCATCGATAGCGTCGAATTCGCTCTCGTAGCCTTGCTCGTCCATAAAAACGGCGCGGCGCACCAGCGCCGCGTCATCAAAGCAACCCGTCTTAAGTTGGATATCCATAGCAGCCCCTTCATTCGATGCGAACGTTGGGGGAAAATTTTAGCGGAAATGAGCTCCCACGCTAAACCTCGCGCGTGCTTTTGCCAGGCAATCGTAGTGGCCCACGTTGTGGGCATCGCTCGCGATATAGCTGTACAGGCCCTGCTTAAACAGGCGCTGCGCCGGCTTCTTTTCGTGACCGAATCGTCCACCTGCGATAAAGTCCGCCGAAGCCTGCAGTTTGCAGCCCAGGTCGACCAGGTGTTCAGCTACACTCACATCCTTTTGAATCGCACGATAGCGTTCGGGATGGGCAATAATCACCTGGTAGCCACGGCACTGCAAATCGTAAATCGTGTTCTCGTACTCTCTAAACGCATACGCATCGGCATGCGTCGAAAGCTCGAGCAGAAACTCGTTGGTCCCATCGAAATGCAAGTGATCCGCGGCATCGATACCAAGCTCAACGAGCTTTCGATGATTGACCTCGAAGCCCATCTGGAGCGGAAAACCGTCAGCGTTATCGCGCAGCAGCTCAAAGGCATCCCACATCTTGTCGTAATCAAAATAGGGATCACGGCAGTGAGGAGTGCAAACGATTCTGGTTACACCGGCCCGCTTGGCAGCCTCGAGCATCGCCAAGCTCTCATCGAGATCGGCGGCGCCGTCGTCTACACCCGGCAAGATATGGCAATGAATGTCACGCATAGGTCAGCCTTAATCAACTAAACGTTTGCTCGGTTGGTGAAGATGCCCTTTTTGGAAGTCCCCTGATCGTCGGAGCCCTTCTTCACCTTCTTACCGTCCTTGGTGTAGTAGGAGTAGTAGTACTCGCTGGTCTCGGTCTCGCAGTAGTTCATAACGGTACCGATGAGCTTGACCTTCTCGGACTTCTTAAGCTGACCGATGGCGTTGAGCGCCTCCTCGCGCTTGGTGAAATCCTCACGCACGACAAAAAGCGCACCGTCGGTCAGACTTGCGATCTCGGCAGCATCGATGAAGGTGCCGACCGGGGGAGCATCGAAGATAACGTACTGGAACTTGGCGGACAGTGCCTTTACCAGCTTGGCAAAGCGGTGAGAGACGATGATGTCGGCAGGATTGGGAATATGCGGCTCGGCATCGAGGAAGTAGAAGTTCTTCTGACCCGTCTCGACAATCGCTTGGTCAATAGAAACCTGCTCGGAAAGGACTGCATAGAGTCCGCCGCGGGAGCGGACGCCGAGCATATCGGCAAGGGACCTGCGACGCATATCGGCCTCGACCAGCAGGACGCTCTTGCCGCTGGTGGCGATAGCCTGGGCAAGGTTGATGGAAACCGTAGACTTGCCCTCGTTGGGAATCGAGGACGTAACGGTGATGGTGCGAATGGGGTCATCCACGCTCGCAAAGCGGATGTTGGCCAGAAGGGTCTTGGCGGCATTCTGTACAACGAGCTTATCGGTGTTCTTTGCCTTAGCCATGCCTATTTACCACCTTTCATAGCCGGAATTCGGCCAACAACGGGAATGCCCAGGAGCTCTTCTGCCTCTTCGGCACCGCGGATGCGGGTGTTGAGCATGTCTGCCAAAACGACATAGGCAACTGCGATAAAGATGCCCGCGAGGAACGCGACAGCAACGTACAGCATACGCTTGGGACCGCTGGGGGCTTCGGGGGTCTTAGCCTCGTCGATAACGTTGATGCTCTGGGCAGCGCCGACGTTCTGGGCGACCGTACTCACCGAGCTGGCCATGGCCTTTGCGACCTTAGCCGTCTCCTTGGCATCGGTGCCGGTAACCGAAAGCGTAATGACACGCGTGGTGGTCTCGGAGGAAACAGACACCTTGTAGTCATCCAGATCGGTGAGGCCCAGTTCATTGGCTGCGCCGCTCTTAACGCTATCGCTATCCAGCAGCGTGGCGATATCGTTGGAAAGCATCTGGCTCGCCGAGAGATCGTTGTAGCTCATCTGACCGCTATCGTCGGTCTTGGCGAGAATGTACATGCTCGTCGTCGCGGTATAGGTGTTGTCCATCGCAACGAAGGACACGATGCCCATGGCGATCGCGCAGACCACCGGAAGGGTGATGACCAGCTGAAGGTGCTTCTTCAGCAGCTGGAACAGTTCGAGAAGGGTCATGCAGCTTGCCTTTCATTTCCCCAGTTCGGATTGACAAAACTGTCCGTATGTTATCGCATCTTTTTACCGAGACCAAACTCTATACATAAGAAACAGGCTCTCCTGTAAAAATGTCGGAAGCAATCGTAAAATTGCACAACAACGCCGCACCCGAAAGTCAAATGCGGCGTCTGCATCAATATCTATGTTGTATCGCTATGCGAATGGCTCGTCCTGCCGTATGGGAAACGTCACCGTAATGGTGGTTCCCACGCCCAACTCGCTCGACAGATCGAGCGTGGCGTGATGATACAGGGCCGCATGCTTGACAATTGCAAGCCCCAGACCGGTTCCGCCGCGCGCCTTGGACCTACTCTTGTCCACGCGATAGAACCGCTCAAATACCTTGCCCTGTTCTTCAGGCGCGATACCGATTCCCGTGTCGGCGACAGCGAGGAACGGATGGCCTTCGTCGTTGGTGCCGCACTGCAGCGTAACCGCACCGCCGGGTCGATTGTAGCGGATGGCGTTGCTCGCCAGATTATAGATGAGCTCGTCAATCAAGCGCGACACGCCTTCGATGACCACAGGCTTGGTCTCATGACTTATCGTCACATTCGCCTGACGGGCGACCTGTTCAAGACGCTGCTCAACCGCGTAGATGGCACGCGAGAGCTCAATAGGCTCCGTGGAACCAATGGGCACCGCCTCGCCCTCAGTTGCACGCTCGGCCTCGTCCAAGTTAGACAGCGTAAGGATATCGTTGACAAGCGCTGCCAAGCGGCCCGCCTCGCGATAGATGCGACCGCCAAAGTTGCGCAGGTCGCCCTCGCCCTCGACCATGCCGTTTGCGATGAGCTCGGCATAGCCCGAAATCGCCGTAAGCGGCGTCTTGAGCTCATGGGTGATATTCGCCGTGAACTCGCGGCGCATACGGTCGTTGTCCGCTAGCACCGCCATTTGGCGCTTGAGTTCCTGGCGCTGCGACTCGATACGCTCAAGCATGGGGACCATCTCGGCATAGGCGTGCTCATAGCTACGGCGTGGGTGGTCCAAATCCACCTCTTGCAACGGCGCGATGATGGCACGGGACTCGCGGCGCGCCATAAAAAACGAGAGTACCGCACCCGCTGCTGCGATAAGCAGCATCGGCGCCACCATCGACAGCAAAATCGCCGCAACGCCAGGCTGGGCCTGCGCCAAGCGGACAACCTGGCCGTTATCAAGGGCGACGGCGCGATACAGCATAATCTCGTCGAGCGTAGAGCTTGCGCGCTCCGCGGAACCCAAACCACTCTCAAAGGCCTCGATGACCTCGGGGCGATCGCCATGGTTGGGCAGTGTGGAAGGCGACGCCTCGTTGTCGTAGGCAACCGATCCATCCTTGTTAATCAGCGTGATGCGCAAGTCCTCGCGATCGAGACTACGCAAGAACGGGATGGGCTCCTGCTGTTCGTCGAGAGCGGCAGCAATGAGCTCGGTTTCCTGCGCCAGATTGGCACTCGTGGCATCCGCCAAGGTGTTTTGCACAAAGAACGCACCCAGCACCGTAAACGCCACGATAACCGCCATGGCGCAGACAAAGATCGTCACAAAAACGCGGTGCGACAGCGTATGTTTTCCCTGGGGGGCGAAGACCACGGGTTACTCCTCCGATGCGGTGGCCGCGGTGTCGTCACCTTCGGCACCATCACCGGCAGAAGGCTCGGCCAAGCGGTAGCCCACGCCGCGCACGGTCTCGATGGCGCTGGCATGCTCGCCCAGTTTTTGGCGAAGCGTCTGCACGTGCACGTCAACGGTGCGCGAACCGCCGTCGAAGTCCCAGCCCCACACGCTCTGCAGCAACGACTCGCGGGTAAAGACCACGCCGGGCTTGCGCATGAGGTACTCGAGCAGGTCGAACTCGCGCAGGGTGAGCTTAAGCGACTCGCCGGCAACAGTCACCTCACGATGGCTGGGCGAGAGCACAATGTCGCCCACGCTGAGCACATCGCTTGCCTGTTTGACCATGCCGCCGCGACGCAGCAGTGCGCGGCAGCGGCTGGCGAGCTCCATGAGCGAAAACGGCTTAGTCAGGTAATCGTCGGCACCGCCATCGAGCGCCATCACCTTGTCGAGCTCGGTATCCTTGGCGGTAAGCATCATGATGGGCACCGTCGCCGTCAGGCGATCGGCACGCAGTCGACGCATAATCGCCAAGCCATCGGTATCGGGCAGCATGATGTCGAGTAGCACGGCATCGGGTACCCGTCGCGCCACGGCAGCCTTAAACTCACCGTCGCACGAAAAGCCTTCGGCCTCAATCCCCTGCTTGCGCAGCGCATAGACCGTCAAATCCCTGATGTTGTCATCGTCCTCGACGTAATAGATCATGTTGAACCCCTTTGCGGCCGGCATGACCGCATCTTAACCCTAAAGGCACCTTTACTAGATGGTATCAGCCAAAACGTCCCGTCAAATAATCCGCCGTACGCGGATCGGTCGGATTCTTGAAGAGTTGCGCGGTGGGCGCGTGTTCCACCAACTCACCCAGCAAGAAAAACGCGACCGAGTCGGAGATACGCGCCGCCTGCTGCATATTGTGCGTAACGACCACGAGCGTACAGGTCTCTTTGAGCTCGCAGGCCAGCTGCTCCACCACCAGCGTCGACACAGGGTCGAGTGCCCTGGTCGGCTCGTCCATCAACAGAATGTCGGGCTGCACGGCAAGTGCGCGGGCGATGCACAGGCGCTGCTGTTGTCCACCCGAAAGACCCAGGCCCGACTCTTTGAGCTTGTCCTTGACCTCGTCCCACAGGGCAGCGCGACACAGGGAGTCCTCGACCAGCTCATCGAGCACGGCGCGGTCGCGCACGCCCATGCCGCGCGGACCATAGGCCACGTTGTCGTAGATGCTCATGGGAAACGGGTTGGGGCGCTGGAACACCATGCCCACGCGCTGGCGCAAACGGCAGATGTCGTAATCGCCCAGGATATCTTGACCATCGAGCGCAATCTTGCCCTCGATGCGGCAATCCTTGATGCCGTCGTTCATGCGGTTAAAGCAGCGCAGCAACGTAGACTTTCCGCAGCCCGAAGGCCCGATGAACGAGGTGATCTGCTTGTCGCGGATCTTGATATTCACGTCCTTGAGCGCATGGTGGTCGCCATAGAACAGGTCGAGGCCCTCGACGTCGATGCGCGTCGGCGAGGCGGCAAGTTCCTCTGCCGTGGGGCGAGTCGCATCCCCAACCTCGCGCTCATGCGCGGCCTCGGCCTGCGCTTCCATGAGTTCTTCAAGCTCCGTGGGCTCCACAGCCGCAGCAGCCGTCATACCGCACACCTCCATATCGATATCAATTCAGCAGTATCGATAGTAGGAATCGCGGCTCATACGCACGTGAGCACATTGTCAAGTGTTTGTAAGGGCACGCTGGCTATGCGGCGGGCAGCTCGATGGTGAATATCGTGTGTTCGGGCGTCGATTCACATGCAACGGTACCGCCGTGTGCCGCGATGATCTCCTTGGCAATGGCAAGGCCCAGACCGGCACCGCCACGATTGGTCGCACGAGCCGCATCCAGACGGTAAAACTTCTCAAAGATCACCTTGAGCTTTGCCGCCGGAATCGGATCGCCCTGGTTGATAAAACGCACCCGCACGCCGCCATCATCCATGCGCCTCGCCTCAATCGTGATCGTCGAGCCTTCGTAGCTATAGGCGACGGCGTTTTTCATAATGTTGTTGAAGACGCGGGCCATCTTGTCGCCGTCCACGAGCACCGTCAGGTCCTCGCAGATATCAACGTGGGCATCCTTATGCTGCTCGTTGAGGATGGGATAGAACTCGTCGGCCACCTGTGCCAGCAACAACCCCAAGTCGACGTAACCGCGCGTGAGCACGATGTCGTGAAAGTCGAAGCGCGTGATGTCGAAGAACTCCTCAATGAGCGCATCGAGCCGATGCGCCTTGTCGAGCGCCACGCCCGTAAATCGAGCACGCTGCTCAACCGGCAGATCGGGTGCCTCCTGCAACAGCGAAAGATATCCCACCACACTGGCAAGCGGCGTGCGCAGGTCATGTGCCAAGTACGTGACTAGGTCGTCCTTGCGATGCGACTCGTCGCGCAGAGCCTGTTGGACCTTACGCTCGCTATCGCGCACGCTGTTGAGTGCGCCCTCGACCTCAAGAAAGTCACCGTCGATGTTGTCCCACGCGTCGGGGTGATCGATCAGGCGATCCTGGATACGGGCGGCAAGCACGCGGTCGGCATGCTGTTCCCCCTGCTCATAGCCCTGGTAGTACAGCGCGCGACCGCAAAAGAACAGAACACACACGGCAAGCGCCAAGACAAAGCCGAGCATATTGAACACAAAGGCAGCGTCGAACAGCACCGGCCCCTCGATGCCGCCGAGCGCCATGGCACCGATCGCCAATGTGATAGCCCATGCGGCCCCGCCAATCACCACGCAACGGCGTACGATTTCAAAGCGATCGATCAGCAAAAAGCCGATGAGCAGCACCGCCAGGATGCCGACGATGTTGTCAATGCCGATCAGCAGCAGGCTCAGCAAAAAGAGCAGCACCGTCGCGAGCGCGCGATTGTCGACAACCGACCTTACATGCTCAAAAAGTCGATCGGGCACCTCAAACGCCTGCCCGTTGCTATTTGTCATATCCGTTTTCCTCACAAACAAAGGCTTTATTCGATGATGTAGCCGACGCCCCAGACGTTCTTGATAAAGCGCGGCTTTTGAGCATCGTCGCCGATCTTTTCGCGCAGATGGCGAATGTGCACCATCACCGTGTTGTTGGAGCCGGGCATAAAGTCCTCATTCCACACCGCCCGGAACAGGTCCTCGACCGCCACCACGCTGCCACGATGCTCAGCCAAATACAGCAAGATGGAATACTCAATAGGCGTGAGGCGTACCGGCGCGCCGTCTACCGCCACGACGCGGGCGTCACGGTTGATCTCGAGACCGTCGAGCTGAATGAGCGGGGACTCGATCGCTTGCGCACGGCTGCCGTAGCTGGTGTAACGGCGTAGCTGAGCACGCACACGCGCGATCAGCTCCAGTGGGCGAAACGGTTTGACGACGTAATCGTCCGCTCCGAGCGAAAGTCCCTCGATCTTGTCTTGCTGGGCATCGCGCGCCGTCAGCATAATCACGGGATAGGTATGGCTGGCGCGAATCGTGCGCAACAGCTCAAAGCCATCGATATCGGGCAGCATGACATCTAACAGCGCCAGATCGAACTCTTGCTCCAAGATCGCCTTGGCCGCATCGGCTCCGCTATAGGCAATCTGAACATCAAAGCCCTCTTTTGTAAGGTAGATGCCAACCAGGTCGGCGATGGCCTTCTCATCGTCGACCACCAAAATGCGCTCGTTCATGCGTGCTCCTCTCGCGCTCCATTATGCCCGAGGGGACGCTCGGCACACACAACAAGCGCGGGCGATTAAGTCGACCTTAAGCACCAACATGTCCGTTCGGGCGCAGACGCAGCCCGCGCACGCACGCGATGACCGTCATCACCGCCAAACGATATACTCTAGAGCCAGAAGAGACCGTCCCGTCGAAAGCGAAATCTGTGAAGTCCCTCACCTCTTTTGCAAAGCGCTCTACCAAGCTGGCCGCCGGCTTTGCCTGCGCCATCGCCCTTGCTATTGGCGTACCCACCGTTGCCGGCGCCCAAGTGCTCACGACCGACAACGTGTGCGGCAAAACCGCCGATGCGCGCGGCATCACGGCTGAGAACCTGCCCGATATCGATGCGACCAATGCCCTCGTCATGGGCAAGGACGGCACCGTCTACTATGCCCGCGATGCCGACAAACAGGTCAAGATCGCCTCGATCACCAAGGTAATGACTGCAATCCTGACCGTCGAGAACTGCAAGATGGACGAGAAGGTGACGGTGAGCAACGCCGCGGCCACCGTAGGCAACTCGACTGCCGGCTTGCTCGAAGGCGACGAGCTTACCGTGGAGCAGGCCCTGCGCGGCCTGATGATTCCCTCGGGCAACGACGCCGCCATCGTGCTTGCCGAGTACGTGGGCAAAAAGATCGACCCCAAGACCAAGGACGCCGAGGCGACGTTTGTTAAGGCCATGAACGAGCGCGCCAAGAAACTCGGCTGCACCGGCACGGTCTTTGAGAACCCGCATGGTTTGGACTTTGATGAGTGGGCTGGCGACATGCACTCGACTGCACACGACGTGGCGCTGATGATGCAGGAAGCCATGAAGAACGACACGATCCGCGAGGTCGTGGCGAGCGAGGATTCTTGGATTGAGGTCACCGGTGCCGACGGCTCCGACCATTCGCACTCCATGGACACGCACAACTATCTGCTGGGCCAGGATGGCAACATCGGCGGCAAGACCGGCACGACCGACGATGCCGGCTATTGCTTTGCGGGAGCCTACAACCGCGATGGCGATGAAGTCTACACTGTCGTTTTGAACTCCACCACCACCGACCAGCGCTTTACCGATACCGCCACCCTTGCCAACTGGTACTACAGCCACAAGGTAACGGTCGCGATCGCCAACACGCAGGAAAAGACCGCCAACGGCAACCCGCTCATGGCACGCATTAGCCAGACCGACTGGACGGATAAGACCATCGACGCCACGCTTGCCGACCCCACGGCGCAGGCGACCGTCTTTTCACTTGCCGGCGAGGTGACCGAGAAGGTTACCTACGACGACCTTTCGGGCACAGTGCATGTGGGTGACAAGGTGGGCAGCGTCACGCTCAAGCAGGACGGCACCAAGATCGCCGTCATGGATTTGGTTGCCGACGAGGAAGGCTCGGGGCCGAATCCCATTGAGTGGCTGCTTGTGAAGCTTGACCGCTTGGGCCGTCGCATCGACAACCGCCCGCTCACGGCAGAAAGCGAGACCGTCGCCAAGGCTCCTGAGATGTAGAGTGCAAGAATAATCAGCCCACTGAAAGGAGGCGTCCGAAAGGATGCCTCCTTTTTTGAGGGTTCGAATCCCCAGCCTCCT
>JAIHTM010000059.1 GCA_022713905.1 Collinsella sp. | reverse complement strand
CTCCAATTCGCACAGGAGCTCGTAATACCTCCTCTCCAGTTTCGTCGACCGCCGTTTCCCCCGTTCCAAGTGCCCGAGTGTGGCTGCGGACAGGCCGAGCTCCGCGGCGGCTTTCTTCTGAGTCACCCGCATCGCCTTGCGCATCTTCGCGAGCTCGGGGCCCTCCGGCGCGGCGCCGTCGGGGTTCGGGTCCATGAGCACGCGGTACACCTCCCGCGCTATGTAGCGCTTCAGGCAGCGGACCGCCTCCCTCCGGGACTTCCCCTCGGAGGTCCGCCTCGCCACGTACCTCCTCGTCCTCTCGTCGTACGCCATGCGCTTGATCGCGATCTCGTAGAGCGCCCAGTTCGCCTGCCGGTTGCCGCCGCGGTTGAGCCTGTGCCGTTCCGTCTTCCCGCTCGACGCGGGGATCGGGGAGGCGCCGCACATCATCGAGAACGCCGCCTCGCCCTTCAGCCTGCCGGGGTTGTCGCCGGCGGCCACGACCAGGGCGGCGGCGGTCGTGGTGCCGCAGCCCTCGACGCCGAGCAGCGCGGGCGCGTTCGCCTCCAGCAGCGCGCGGATGCGCTCGTCGAGGGACTCGACCTGGCTGCGGGCCTCCTTCCAGACCGCCGCGACGGACCGCAGCGAGGCCAGCACGCTCTCCTCGAGCGCGTCGCCCGCCTTCCTCCCGCGCGCGAGCAGCGGCATGAGGTCCTTCGGCCGCTCGCGGCCCCTGAACCGCTCCCTCAGGGCGCCCGGGGCCGTCGTGAGCATCGACTTCGCGCAGGCCACGCAGGACGTGGACGTCGCGACGGCCAGCCTGCGCGCGACGTAGAGCTGGCGCACCGCCTCGACCCAGCCGTCCTGCGACTTCGGCACGGAGCAGCCCCTCCCGGACGCCGCCTTGCGCGCCGCGCGCTCGGCGTCCGGCGGGTCGCTCTTCCCCTCGCCGGGCCTCGCCTTGTCCCTCTTGGGCCTGAGCACCTCGACGACGTTGTACCCGAGCTCCGCGAGCCTCCTCGTCAGCCCGGCCCCGTACGACGCCGTGCCCTCGACGCCGACGACCGCGCAGCTCCCCGGGTCGCCTATCGCCTCCGCCAGCCTGTCGTAGCCCTCGGGGTCGGCCCCGAAGCTCCCGCTCCGGATCTTCCTCCCGAGGCCGTCGAGCAGGCACGGGGCATGCACGTCCTTGTGCGTGCCGACGCCCGCGATGACCGTTTCGCCTTCCATCTTCGCTCCCGCGCTCATGCTCCTATTAGGTCATGGCAGGACTCCGGGTCGCGGAAGCCGGGGCGAGACAGGTCGGATTTGAGGACGGCCGAAGAGGCGTCAGCAGGTCAGTGGGTCATCGTCCCGGCATTCAGCATCAGGGTGGCGCTGCGAGGCGGAAATCGCGCGCCGTTGCCGCGCCCCGCAGTGCCCGCTTCCCCCGAGAACAATTATCAGTGCAGGTAGGCGGGTTGCGTATTTTCGGAAAACCGGGGGATGGTCGGGGGTATCGAGTCAAACGTAGTAGATGGGCCGATTTCGTGGTTGGCGCCGCCAAATGATCCCCCGGGGACGGAGGAAAACGGATCATTTTGGTCCCACGCGGCTGGTGGGTGCGTTCGCGCAGGACCGTTCAAACAAAACTATGCCGGTTTACGGGGCTAAACTCAGGACTCCCATCCATACCCGCGTTTTCTGCAAAATGACGGCTCGTCTACCTGCGGTTTTATTTTCACGAATATCGGCATGGTTGGGGACTCGTGACTCAGCCCCGGAAACCGGCATAGTTTTGAAATGGCATTAAATCGATGGCAGTCATTTTGCTATGCCGGAGCGATCGGCCACTGGTCAATTACCCCCGCAGGTAGGCGATGGCGATCTGCGTGCGGTTGCGCAGGCCCATCTTTGCCAGGATCGAGCTGATGTGGTTGCGTACGGTGCCTTCGCCCATATAGGCGGTGGCGGCAATCTCCTTGTTGTCGAGGCCGCGGGCGATGAGCTCGGCGATTTCGAACTCGCGGTCGGTTAGGCTGGCGAAGGCTGCGGGCCGGCGGGGCGTGCCCGTCTTGTCGCCCATCCCGTCAAAGTCAACATCTTCGATCGCCTTGCCCTCGAGCACGCGTTTGCCATCCATGACCTGTGCCAACGCTGGCGGAATGGCGGCGACATCGGTCTTGATCAGGTAACCGCGGGCGCCCAGCTTGAGCGCCGATACAATGTACTCGTCATCCGAGAATGTCGTCAGAAACACCACGCGCGCCGAAGGGTCGCGCTCAAGGATCTCGCGCGCCGCCGAAAGGCCGTCGCGCCCCGGCATCTGAATGTCGAGCAGCGCGATATCGGGTGCGAGTTCGGCGTAGAGTGTCACCGCGTCGTTGCCGTTGGCGCCGGTGCCCACCACTTCGATCTGCGGCTGGGCGCCCAGGATAATCTTGAGCGAATCGACCACTAAGCGGTCGTCGTCGACAACGATGAGCCTCATCGGCTCTCATCTCCTTGCTGTTTGGGAACGGTGGCAAACACGCGCCAGCCGGAGGAGCCGGCACGCGGGCCGGCGGTGAAGGTTCCGCCAAGCGCCTCGACGCGCTCGCGCATGGAGCCGAGCCCCATGCCCTCCGCGGCGCCGCGGCCGCTTGCTTGGACCCCGCCCGTGCCATCATCGGTAACGATGAGCTGGTAAAACGACGGATGCTCCATGCACCGCACGGTAATGGTTTTGGCATGGGCGTGGCGCATGACGTTGGAAAGCGCCTCGCGCAGCACCGCCGCAAAGCAGTTGGCGACGTTGGCGGGCGCATGCTCGGCCAAAACCTCAAGCTCAATCTGCGGACCGCTGTCCGAGCGTGCGCCTTCAACGATGCGTTCGAGCTGCACGGAGAGGTTGGTCGCATTGTCGTTGAGCGCGTGGACGCTGGCGCGCACGAGCTGGAGCGCCTCGTCAACGGTGTATTTGACGTCGGCGAAATCGGCGGCAACGCCGGGCTCGTTGGCATGGACCACGCGCAGGGCTTCGGTTTGAAGCGAAGCGCGCGTGAGCTGGTGGCCCACGTTATCGTGGATCTCGCGTGCGATGCGGGCGCGTTCGGCGAGCGTCGCGAGCTCGACTTCGTAGTCCTGGCGGTCGGCGAGGTCGCGGTTGCGTGCCTCGAGTGCCAGGGCGCGTTCTTGCAGCTTGTCGCGGATGCGACGCATGCGTTCCTGTTCGCGCTCCAGCTGCGCGGTGCGCAGCGACAGCAACGTGGCGGCGACCGAAAGGATGGCGGTTAGCAACAGCGTTCGGGTGGTGAGCGCGCCGCAGCGAAGGTCCGTGGCAAGTGCGCAGGCAAACACGGAGCCAATTGCCAGCGCAGGCCAGATGCGTTCACGGCGCACGCGTCGCGCGATGTCATAGAGGGCGAGAGGTGCGAACGGCACAAACGGCGGCACGAAGACGGCCGCGATGATGTAGACGTAGCTCGCGGCCTCGCTCGCACGGCGGTCACGGTTTCCCCGTGCGACCTCGGCCAGTGAGGCGGTAATAACGCCAAGACAAAACGCCGCGACCAGGCGAGCATCCACAGCAAGGCCCGTGGCGGCTGCGATGCAGCACGCCAGCACGATCGATTTGTCGAATAGCCTGTTCATACGGGTATTGTACGCGATGCCGCGCACGGGGGAGGCGCCACTCAGAGCAAGCGTGACATTCCTCCCACGCGGCGGGGCGGTCGCGTCAGCAGGCCACGCGACCGCCCCGCACTCGTGACAAAGCTCACTGGTGCGCGCCGCCAGCTCCTGCGATGATGCAATCATACCGGGCCACAAGCAACAGAAGGGCCGCCTCATGACAGACATCGTCCACGTCGAAAACCTCGTTAAGCGCTACGACGACCTTATTGCGCTCGACCACTTTAACCTGAGTATCGCCCCCGGCGAGATCTTTGGCCTGCTGGGCCCCAACGGCTCGGGCAAGACCACGTCCATCAACTGCATCCTGCAGCTGCTCGCCTACGACAAGGGCACCATCGAGCTGTTCGGCGAGCGCATGACGCCCGCCCGCTACGATCTCAAGCGCCGCATCGGTGTGGTGCCGCAGCAGGTGGCGGTGTTCGACGAGCTCACCGTGCGCGAGAACATCGACTATTTCTGCAGTCTCTACGTCAACGACCGCAAGCGCCGCCGCGCGCTGGTGGACGAGGCAATCGACTTTGTCGGCCTGGGCGACTTTACTAAGTTTCGCCCCGGCAAGCTCTCGGGTGGCCTGGCGCGTCGCCTCAACATCGCCTGCGGCATCGCGCACAAGCCCGAGCTCATCTTCTTCGACGAGCCCACGGTGGCGGTCGACCCGCAGAGCCGCAACGCCATCCTGGAGGGCATCTGCCGCCTGCGCGACGAGGGTGCCACGGTGGTGTATACCAGCCATTACATGGAGGAAGTCGAGCAGATCTGCAGCCGCATCATGATCATGGACGGTGGGCGCGTGCTGGCACAGGGCACCAACGACGAGCTCAAGCGCATGATCCAGATGGGCGAGCGCGTGACCGTCGAGGTTGGCGCCGTCGAGGCCGCCACGGTCGAGCGCCTGCGCGCTCTCGAGCATGTGCTCAGCGTTGAGCTATCCGGCGGCGAACTCGTCTGCACCTGCGAGGCGAGCCCGCACAACCTGGTCGACATCCTCGACACGCTGCGCGCCGCCGACGTGGCGCTCGGCCGCGTGTGGAGCGAGCCGCCGACCCTCAACGACGTGTTCCTCGAGATCACCGGCCGCGAGCTGCGCGACTAGGGGGCGGCCATGTTCAACACCATCATCACCACGCTCAAGACGCTACTGCGTCGGCCGAGTACATGGGTCTGGGGCGCGATCTTTCCCATTGCGCTTTCAACGATGTTCATGTTTATGTTCGCGAACCTGAGCTCTGACGGCAAGGTCGACCCGGTGCCGGTGGCCGTTGTCGCTGACGAAGCCTGGGACGCTTCGACCTTTAAGGATGTGGCGACCTCGCTGTCTAAGGAGGGCGACGATCAACTGCTCGAGATCCACGAGTGCGAGGATGTGACCGCCGCGAACCGTGCGCTCAAGGCCGGCGAGGTCGCGGGCATCTACGCGGTCGATGCCGCGGGCACGCCCAAGCTCACGCTGCTTTCGAGCTACGACAGCTCGCGCGCCACGTCGGTGCTCACCGACCGCAGCATTCTGGAGACGGTAGCGAGCTCCTATACGCAAAATGCCGAGCTCATGGCCCAGATTGCCCAAGACAACCCAGCGGCGCTTGCCGATCCGGCGGCGGTTGCGCGCGCCCTGTCGCTCGAGGGCGGCACCCGCCGCGTAAGCCTGACGCGCACCACGCCCGATGGTACGACCATCTACTATTACGCGCTCTTTGGTCTGGTGGCGATGATGTCTGCCGAGTTTGCCGCCTTGAGCGTCGTCGATCTGCAGCCCAATCTGTCGGGCCTCGGCGCACGTCGCTGCGTGGGCGGTCTTTCCAAGACGGCGTCGCTGGCTGGCATCTTTGTGGGCTCGTGGCTGGTCTCCTTTGCCTCGATGGCGATTGCGATTGGCTACGTGCGCCTGGTCGTGGGCATCGACTTTGGCGGGCGCGAGGGACTGTGCTTGGTGGGCGGCGCCGCTTCTGCGCTTGCCGCCACGGGCTTGGGACTCTTTGTGGGCACGCTGTCCGTTAAGGGCGGCAAGGCATCCAAGTCCGGCATCCTCACGGGCTTTGCCACCACGTGCGCACTGTTCGCCGGGCTCTACGGCGAGCCGGCGATGGCGCTTGCCGACGACGTCGCCCGCGCCTGCCCAGCCGAGTGTTGGCTCAACCCCGTCAAGCTCATCTGCGACATGTTCAACCGCCTGTATTTCTTTGAGGACCTGGGTCCCTTTGCCGTTCGCGCCGGCGCGCTGGTCCTTATGGCGCTTCTGTTCGTTGCCACCGCCACGCTGATCTTTGGAAGGAGCCGCTATGAGCACCTTTAAGACTGCGCTTCGCATGGCGCTCGCGCACCCGCTCTATCTGCTCATCTACACGGTGTTCATTTCTCTGCTGGGTGTGTTTATCGCGGCATCGGTGAGCTGGAACTCGTCGCAGCTCACCGAATATAAGCCCTACGATGCCAACGTGATCGTGGTCGATCGCGACGACAGTGACCTTTCGCGTGCGCTTACCAAGCATCTGGGTTCGCGCTTTGAGCTGGTCACGGGCGTCGGCGACGACACCTACGACCTTGCGGACGCGCTTTCCAAGAGCAACAGCGCCAAGGGCAGTGCCGACTGCGTGTTCTTTATCCCGGAGGGGTTTGAGGGCGACCTCGTTGCAGCTGCCCGCGCGGGGGAGTCCCTGCCCAAGCTCGATGTGACCTACGGTGCCGGCACCATGGCGGCGGCGCTTTCGTCTGCCGAGGCCTCGCGCTGGATCTCGCTCGCGGGCGCTGCGGCGGCGCTTGAGCCCACTGCCTCCAACGGTGACGTCGCCAAGGCTGCCGATCATGCCGCTGCCGAGCGCGCCGAGGTCGAGATTGAGCAGGTCAAGGTCGACTCGACTGCCGCCGCCACGCTCGAGTCGTACTTCAACTTTGGCGCGTACGCGATTATCTCGTCGGTCATCGTGTCGGTGGGGTTGGTGTTCTCGGGCATGAACGAGCCCGAGCGCGTGCGTCGTATGGATGTCGGTCCAATCTCCGAGCGCCGGCGCTCGCTTGCCGTGTTTGCGGCCGCCGCCGTGATCACCGTCTGCATCTGGTTTGTTTCGAGCATGATGGGCGTCGTGGGCTTTGCCGGCGCGGTCGCCGAGGTCGGCGTGGGCCGTGTGTGCTTGGCGCTGGCAGCGACGTTTGCCCTGGCGTGCACGCCGCTGGCCGTTGGCTTTGCGCTTTCGAGTCTGGGTGCGCGCGAGGAGTTGCTCAACGGTGTGGGCAACCTGCTCGGCATGCTCATGACGTTTTTGGGCGGCGCCTGGATGCCGCTGTCGCTCATGGGATCGGCCGTGCAGACCGTGGCGCATTTTGTGCCGACGTTTTGGGTGAACGACGCGATCGGCAAGGCGCTTGCCTCGGACCTGACGTCTGCCGTGTTGGGCGACATCGCCTGCGACCTAGGCGTCACGGTGCTCTTTGCCGTGGCCATCGCCGCCGCAGGCCTGGCCCTCGCACGCGCCAAATCCCACGCCTAGCCACCTAGTCATTTAAGAGCGTCCCCAATGACCAGTCTGAAATAAATCCCAAGCCTCGCTCCAAAATAGTTCGCCAAGGCTTACTATTACGCTCATAAAGTAGTATGAGGCTAACAATGGGGGATACCATGGCAACGCAGAAAGCCTACGTCCAGGTTAAGGATCTCAAAAAGCACTACGGCGACGGTGATGCACGCCTAACGGTGCTCGATGGCATCGACACGTCCATCAATCGCGGCGAGATCTGCGTCATGCTGGGGCCTTCGGGTTCGGGCAAATCGACGTTTCTTAACCTGATCGGCGGCCTGGAGGATGCCGATGCCGGCTCTATTCTGGTGGACGGCTGCGACCTCACGGTGCTTAAGCCTACCGACCTGGGCGAGTATCGCCGCCGTGAGCTGGGCTTTGTCTTCCAGTTCTACAACCTGGTGCCCGATCTCACCATCAAGGAGAACATCGAGGTCACGGCGCACCTGTCCAAAAACCCGCTCAATGTCGACGACCTGCTGCGTTCACTGGGCCTCTACGAGCACCGCAACAAGTTCCCGCGCCAGGTCTCGGGCGGCCAACAGCAGCGCTGTGCCATCGGCCGCGCGCTCGTCAAAAACCCGGGCCTGCTGCTGTGCGACGAGCCCACGGGCGCGCTCGACTACAAGACGTCCAAGGAAATCTTGCAGCTCATGGAGGATGTCAACCGTACCTACGGCTGCACCATCATCATCGTCACCCACAATGCCGCCATCGCGCGCATGGCCAATCGCGTGCTGCGCCTGCGCGACGGGCGCATCGTCGAGGATGAGCTCAACGAGTCGCCCGTCGCGGCCGCCGAGCTCGATTGGTAGGCGGCGCCATGACACCTCTCGCAAAACGTCTCCCGCGCGAGCTGCGCCGCAATATCGGCAAGTACCTGGGCATCTTTTTGCTTATGTGCGGAAGCATCGCCCTTACCTCGGGCTTTTTGCTCGCGGCGCATTCCATCGGCTGCCTCATCGACGACATGCGCGATGCGTACACGATTGAGGACGGCCGCGTGACCACCTCCTTCGAGGCTACCAAAGACCAGCTCAAGGCAGCCGAGGATGCAGCCGGCGACGTCGGCGGCGTCACGCTCTACAAGAATTTCTCCATCGACGCCATCATCAAAAAGACCGCCGGCGACGACGGCACCAAGCGCGCACTGCGCACCTATGCGCACCGCACCAAGGTCGATATCGCGTCCTACTGTGAGGGCAGGCAGCCCAAGACAGACGATGAGGTGGCCATCGACCGTGTCTTCGCCACCAACAACGACCTCGCCGTGGGCGATAAGGTCGAGCTTGAGGGCCGCACCTACACCATCTGCGGCATCATGACCCAGCCCGATAGCCAGGCGCTGTTCCTCAACAATTCGGACTTTACGGTGAACACCATCACGTACGGCGTGGCCGAGGTCACCGATGCCGGCTTTGCCGCGCTCGAGGATGCCGGTGGCGCACCCGCCTACACCTATTCCTTCACCTTTGCCGATCGCGATCTCCCCGCTGCAGACCGCATCGACGCCGAGCAAGATATGGTCGAGGCACTGACCGATACCGATGCGCGCGTGGACGATCTGATCGATGCCGATTCCAATCAGGGCATTGGCTATGCGCGCGACGACGTGGACGGCGACTCCATGATGTGGATGACGCTGCTCGACATCATCATCGTGATCATGGCGTTTGTCTTTGTGGTCCTTACCGACGCCACCATCGAGGAGGAGGGCGCCATCATCGGCACGCTGCTCGCCAGCGGCTATCGTCGACGTGAGATCGTGCTGCACTACCTTGCGCTTCCCGCCATCGTGGGCGTGATCGCGGCGCTTTTGGGCACTGCGCTCGGCATTGTGTTCTTTACCGAGCCCATGCGCAGCTTGTATTACGGTTCGTACAGCCTGCCGCCCTTCCAGGTGTACTGGAGCTGGGAGATCTTTGTGAAGTGCGCCGTGGTTCCCGCCGCCGCGCTCATCCTCATCACGCTGGTGGGTCTGCTTCGCAAAATGGGCAAGACGCCGTTGCAATTTCTTCGCCACGAGGCGAGCGGCAAATCGGGCACCAAGCGCGGCCTGCAGCTGCCGGAGCGCATGGGTTTTGTTTCCCGCTTCCGCCTGCGTATCTTCCTGCGCAATCTGGGCAACTTCGCCACGCTCTTTGTGGGCATCGCGTTTGCCTCGCTGCTACTGCTCTTTGGCCTGGCGATTTTGCCCACGATGACGCACTACGCGGACAACCTCGAGACAAGCCTGGTCGCCGAGCACCAGTACACGCTCAAGGCGCCGCTGGAGCTCGAGGGCACTGCCGAGGAGCGCGAGCAGTGGTCGGCACTCGAGCGCTTGCAGTCGGTTGACGGCGCGCTGCTTTCCGCCGCTCAGGATGCCGATGACGAGCTTGACGACGCGGCCGATGCGGCGCAGACGGCGACCGATGCCGCGACCGCATCTCCGTCTGCCGAGAGCCTGACCGCAGTGCAGGACGCGCTCGCCAAGGTTCAGGACAAGAAGGATGCGCTCTATGCGCGCCTCGATGACCTTGCCGATGCCCTTGGCTGCAACCGCGACGAGGCTATCGACCTGATCGATAAGGCCTCTAAGATCGACACCGACAACGACGATATCCACCCGGTCAATACGACCGACAACGGCGCGGGCGCAATTGCACAGGCCGAGAAATACGCCATCTACCAGCTGCAATACGATCGCGGCGATGGAAATGGCGAGGAGACGATTTCCGTCTACGGCATTTCATCCAATTCGCGCTATTGGAAAGACCTCAACGTCGGCGATGGACGCGTCGTCTTTGGCGGCGGTCTGCTCGATAAGTTTGGCTGGAGCGAGGGCCAGAAGGTCACGCTCATCGACAAGTACGAGGGGGAGCATTATTCCCTTGAGTACGCGGGCAAGGACTGTGCCTGGGGCTCCAAGTCGGACATGAATATCTATATGAGTATCGACGACTTTAACGAGCTGTTCGGCAACGACGCCGCCTACTTTAACGGCTATGTGAGCGACGAGAAGCTCGACCTCGATGCTCGCTACTTTGCCGGCGACACCACGCCCGACGACATGCGGGCCGTGGGCGACCAGTTCATCGGCATGATGAGCAAAATGATCGGAATGATGATCGGGCTCGCGGTGTTCATCTTCCTGCTGTTTATGTACCTGCTGACCAAGGCGGTGATCGACCACAGCGCCCGTTCGATCAGCTACATGAAAGTCTTTGGCTATCGCGATAGCGAGATCTCGCATCTGTACATCCGCTCGATCACGCTGTGCGTGGCGGCGTCGCTCGTGCTGAGCCTGCCGGTCATTATTGGCTCGCTCACGGCCATCTTCCGCTCGATGCTGCTCGCCTATAACGGCAATATCGAGATCTACGTGCCCGCCTGGTCCATGGCGGCATGTGTCGGCATTGGCTTTGCGACCTACCTGGTCGTGGCGCTGCTGCACACGCGCTCCGTCAAGCGCGTGAGCCTCTCCGAGGCGCTGAAGGTCCAGGAATAGAGAACCGCCCACACGCGGGGGCACGAACCGAAGGAAGGGTGCCCCCGCGTTATTTGCCCGCCAGGCCCGACGTGGGCAAACGCGTGCAACGTCAGACTTCCCCGAACAGAAGGAGACCCATGGCAAGATCGGCAGAGGAGCTCAAGCAGCTCTCCATCAAGGAGTTCACCGAGGCGGCAAAGGTCTACGAATCCGGCCATGCCGGCATTTACGAGATGTGCAAGGACGACTATCCGCAAATGCTCGAGGAGCTTGAGCTCGAACCGTTCGAGGACGCGCTCGACGTGGGCTGTGGAACCGGAGCCGTCCTAGAACTGCTCCACGCCCGGTACCCCAGCAAGCACTTGACTGGACTCGACCTCACACCCGGGATGATCGACGTCGCCCGGGCAAAGCAGCTCGATAACGTCAGCTTTGTCGTCGGAGACGCGGAGGCACTGCCCTTCAAGCCCCGGAGCTTCGACGCCGTGCTCTGCTCTAACAGCTTCCACCACTACCCGCATCCGGAGAGGTTTTTCGCCGAGGTGGCACGCGTCCTTCGTCCCGGCGGGCGACTGGTCCTTCGCGACTATACCTCGAACGATGTCGCGGTCTGGCTCATGAACAACATCGAGCTACCGCTGGCACGCCTCTTGGGCCATGGCGACGTGCGCATCCTCAAGCTGTCCGAGCTACGCGCGCTCGTCGAGGAATCCGGGCTCACCCCGCTCAAGCTCGAGGCACAGAAGGGATTCCGCGCGCATCTGGTCGCGCGAAAGGGCTAGCGGTCCGCGCCAGGACGCTCCGTCACGCCAGGGCACGCCGTCAACGCCGCCAAACCAGGGCGCGCCATCAAACCAGATTGTGGCCACGCCAGAACGCGCCGCCAAACCAAGGCGCGCCGCCACAAACGTGACGGCGCGTCCCTCTTACCAGATGCCGATGATTCGCCGGTCTGCCGGTCGGGTTGGCAAGGGCTATCCCTATATGCCGGCCTTCGGGGACGTTCCTTTCCTGCCGGCACTTGGGGGCTGTCCCCAACTGCCGGGTGGCGAAAGAGTGTCCCTTGCGACTACTCATTTAAGAACGTCCCCAATGACTAGGTACCGTACTTGACTTTAACTCTGCTTTAACTGGTACCATCCTCTATGTCTGTAACGCCATATAGACCGAGGGGATATATCTATGACCGTAACTGCACCCGCAGCACCCGCTAAGGTGTACTTCACCAACCTGCGCACGCATGCTCGCGAGAGCCAGCTCGACAAGCTCAAGCGCCTCATTCGTCACGCCGGTATTGAGCAGATCGACTTCGAGAACAAGTTCGTCGCCATCAAGATTCACTTTGGCGAGCTGGGCAACCTGAGCTTTTTGCGCCCCAACTACGCCCGCGCCGTCGCGGACGTGGTGAAGGAGCTGGGCGGCAAGCCCTTCCTCACCGACTGCAATACGCTCTACGTCGGTAGCCGCAAAAACGCGCTCGAGCACATTGACACCGCCTACCAGAACGGCTTTACCCCGTATGCCACGGGCTGCCAGGTCATCATCGCCGATGGCCTCAAGGGCACCGACGAGGCGCTCGTCCCGGTCGAGGGCGGCGAGTACGTGCACGAGGCCAAGATCGGTCAGGCGCTCATGGATGCCGATATCGTGATCAGCCTCACCCACTTTAAGGGTCATGAGCAGGCCGGTTTTGGCGGCGCCATGAAGAACCTGGGCATGGGAGGCGGCAGCCGTGCCGGCAAGATGGAGCAGCATGCCGCCGGCAAGCCGAACGTCGCGGCCGAGCACTGCGTTGGCTGCCGCGCCTGCGAAAAGATCTGCGCGCACAACGCTGTCTCGTTCGACGACACCCGCGAGCGCGAGCTTGCCAACGGCAACACCCGCACGGTTCACGTCGCTGCCATCGACCACGATCGCTGCGTGGGCTGCGGACGCTGCATTGCGGCATGCAACCAGGACTGCATCAAGCCCGGCTATGACGCCGCGGCCGACGTGCTCAACTGCAAGATCGCCGAGTATACAAAGGCCGTTGTCGACGGCCGCCCGAGCTTCCACATCTCGCTTGCCATGGACATCAGCCCCAATTGCGATTGCCATCCCGAAAACGACACGCCTATCGTCAACGATATCGGCATGTTTGCGAGCTTCGACCCGGTCGCCATCGACCAGGCCTGCGCCGATGCCGTCATGGCATCCGAGCCGCTGCCCAACACCGAGCTCACCGATAGCGCGGCCAAGATGGAGCATAACCACGAGCATCTGGAGGGCGAGCAGGCGCGTGACCCCTTCTGCATCACGCATCCCGACACCGACTGGCGCGCGTGCATCGCGCACGCCGAGAAGATCGGTCTGGGCACGAGCAAGTACGAGCTTATCGAGGTCAAGTAACACCTGTCTATTGGAC
>JAIHTM010000058.1 GCA_022713905.1 Collinsella sp. | reverse complement strand
CCGTTCGAGATGAGGGTCAAGATGCCGGCGCCCGACGGGGAGACGGCGAGTTAGCCGGCAGGTCGGCATGTCAATCCTGGTCTAACAGAGCCTTTTTTAATCCCCGTCCCAGAAAAATCATTGTGGGAGAGGAGATGTTGATGAAGCCGTTGCTGTTGCACGCCTGCTGTGCGCCGTGCTCGCTGGAGCCGGTTCGCCTGCTGCGCGAGGAGGGGTTTGAGCCCACGATTTGCTGGACCAACCCTAATATTCAACCTCACGATGAATGGCAGCGGCGTTTGGACGAGCTGCGCCGGTGGTGTGCCGATGGCGACATCGAGCTCATCGAGGCCGGGGAGGACCGCGAACGCTGGGAGACCGGCGTGGCCCCGCTGGGTGCCGATCGTCCCCGTCGCTGTCGCGCGTGCTATGCCTTGCGCTTGGCCGAGGCATGCCGCGTTGCCCAGGAGCGCGGGTTTGAATATGTGGGTACGACGCTCGCCGTCTCGCCGTACCAGCTGTTCGACACCTGCAATGACGTACTCGAGCGCCTGACGGCGGCACGTGGGCTCACCCCGGTCATTCGCGATTTTCGCCCGTATTATCCCGAGGCTACGCGCCGTTCGCGCGAACTGGGCATGTATCGACAGAACTACTGCGGCTGCCGCTTTTCTGCTGTCGAGGCGGCCATGGACCGCGCCCGCATCCGCGACGAGCGCAAAGCCGCCAAAAAGTAGTTCATTTGGGACGTTAGCCTGCTAGGATGTAGAGCGGACTTTAGCTATATAAGGAGAATCCGACGTGTCTATGCGTACCGATGATTTTGACTATAACCTGCCCGAAGAGCTTATCGCCCAGGCTCCTGCCGAGCCGCGCGACTCCTGCCGCCTGCTGGTGGTGGATCGCAAGGGTTCCCAGGCGGGAACGCCGTTGGAGCATGGCGGCACCGTCGAGCATCGCATCTTCCGCGACATCATCGACTATATCGAGCCGGGCGACGTGCTCGTCATCAACCAGACGCGCGTGATGCCGGCCCGCCTGATTGGCCGCAAGGCAGGCTCGGGTGGCGTGGTCGAGACGCTGCTGCTCAAGCGCCGCGAGGATGTTGACCCGCTGGGTCACGTTTGGGAGTGCCTGGTCAAGCCGGGCAAGCGTCTGAAGCCCGGTGCTCAGATTGAGTATCGTGCGGGCGGCGCCCATGCGCCCGAGGGCGCGCCCGTGGTGCTGACGGCCGAGGTCGTCGACTTTGTCACCGACAGCCGCGGCGGCCGTCTGGTGCGCTTTGAGCCGGCCGGTTGCAATGCCGCCGGCGACCCGCGCACGCTCGACGAGGCCATCCATGCTGCCGGTCACGTGCCGCTGCCGCCCTACATTACTGATTACGAAGGCGATCCCGAGAAGTACCAGACCGTCTACGCCATGAAGGAGGAGCACTCGGCTGCCGCCCCCACTGCGGGTTTGCACTTTACGCCCGAGCTTATGGCTGCCATCGAGGCCAAGGGTGCCAAGTTTGCCGCCGTCGAACTCGAGGTGGGCATCGACACCTTCCGTCTGGTGGAGGAGGACGATCCCACGCAGCATGTGATGCATACCGAGCGCTACCACGTGTCGCAGGAGGTTGTCGACGCCGTGCATAAGGCGAAGGCCGAGGGCCATCGTGTGATTGCTGTCGGTACCACGGCGGTGCGCTCGCTCGAGAGCGCGTTTGACGCCGATGCTCCGGTGTCCGATCCGGCTGTGACGGCGCGCTATTTTGAGGGCCGCGAGGACGGGGCCGATACGCTCGGCCGCGGTGACATCGTGGTGCGCGAGAACGCGACGACGCAGCTCTACCTCATGCCCGGCTCGACCTATCACGTGGTCGACGCGCTGATCACGAACTTCCACGTGCCGCGCTCCACGCTCATGATGCTTGTGAGCGCACTTGCCACCCGCGACCAGATCATGGATGCCTACGCCGCTGCCATCGAAGAACGTTATCGCTTCTTCAGCTTTGGCGACGCGATGCTCATTTGTTAGTTACGCGGTTCTACGAACCGCGTAACTGCTCGACGCTGCGCGGGCCGCATTTGGACAATCTGACGTTCAACTTCAAGGGCGCGACCAGAAGGTCAGCGCCCTTTCGTTTCACGTCACCTTGCCTCAAATGCGACCCGCTCGCTGACTCTGCCAAAACATCGGCATTTCTTTGGTTGTCAAGAGATTGGTGCAAAGGGGTCAGGTTACTTTGCACCATGTTGGTGCATGTTAACCTGACCCCTTTGTAGTCATTGGGGACGTTCTTAAACGACTACTTGCTTGCGAACAGCCAGATTGCGATGATCACCAGGATTGCGGCGACGATGCAGACAATGGCGCCGGTGAATTTGATGCGTGAGTCGCGGGTGCGCTCGCGCACCGCGTCCTCGGTGGCCTCGAGCTGGGCGACTTCTCGCTCGGTCTCGGTGTGTTCGGCTTTGTCTCGGGCCAAGGACCCTGCAAGCGACTCGGTGATCTCTGGGTGGTCGTGCACCTCGGTCGCCTGTTCGATGATCGACTGCGCATGTGCGGCATCTGCTTGGGCGTTGGCGATGGTCTGCTCCTGCTCGCGGCGTGCCTTGTCCTCCGCGGCGATCTTCTCGCGCAGTTCGCGCTGACGAGTCGCGGCGGCGGTCTTCGCCGTCTGCAGCTCGTCGCGCGCGGTATCGGCTTCGGTCGTCACGGCTTGGTGCGCGCGTTTTGCGTCGGCGATAGGGGCTTGAGCCTGCTCGACGGCCTGCTCGGCTGCGGCAAGCGAGTGCTCAAGGTCGGCGGTGATGCGCGGGACATCTTCTTCGGCTTTACGCAGGGCATCTGCCGTGTCGGAAATCTGCATCGAGAGCTCGCTGGTGCGCACCGTATAGTTGGCGGGATTTGCCGAGGGATTGCGTTGCAGCTCGGCATACTCATGACGCAGCGTCTCGAGCTGGGCGCGCGTGGCGTCGACGGTTTGTTGTGCGGCGGCAATGCCGGCGTCTCGCTCTGCCTTCACCTTGTCGCGGATGCGCTTGGAATCCTCAAGACGTCGAACGAGGCGGTTGCCGGTCTCGCGCGAGCTCGCCTCGCGGGCCTCCACGGCATCGAGCGTGGCCTTCAAGCGGAGCTCAGCCGCGTCGTCTTCTGCCTTCATTTGCTCGAGCTGCCCCTTGAGCTCCGTTGCTTTGGCGGCGTGGGCATCGCGGTCGATTTCGGCCGCCGCCACGGTCTTTTGCGCGGCGGCAATCGCCTGACGCTGGTCGGCGACGATTTGGTCGTAGCGGTCTGCGATGTCCTGGCGCGTTTCGAGTTCTTCGGCCTGGTCGGCGATGCGCTGCTCAAGCTCGGCCAGATGGGCGCGGGCGTCGGCGAGCGCCTTCTTGGCGGCGTTCATCTCGCGCATGGCCGACGCGCCCTGGGCGATAAAAGAACCCACGGCGTTGGCGGTGTTCGAGACGGCGGTCCCCAGGTCGCGGCTCGCGGCGGGGGTGCGCGAGGTGGTCGAGTGCGCGGCGACGGCGGCATCCGCATCGGCAGCCTGCGGCGCGGCGATATTGCCAGTACCACCCTCGATCACGGAAAAGCCCGCTGCATGCGGGTCAACTGCATCGGCACCAATGGTAGGATGTTCGAGCTGCAAAAACGAGGGCATGGTGCTGCCCTGGTCGGCAACCGGGGTCTCGCCGGGCACAAAAGTCGAGGCAGCCTCGGCGGCTTCCTCTTCCTCGGCGTCGACATCGGCATCGGCGACGGCGTCTTTCATCGCTTTGACGGCATCCATCATGGAGTCCATGACGGCGTCGAGCTCTTCTTCCGAAGAAACCTCGATAGGGCCCGTAGCTTGCGGAGCGGCATCCTGTACGGGGTGGTCGTCCTGAGCGGGCGCATCGTCGTTTTGCTCGCCGGCATCTTCGGCGCCGGGGGTTTCCGCCGTAGCGCTTTCGTCCAAGATGGGGTCGTCGAGGTCAATATCATCGCAGGTCACAGCGTCAGCATCTGCGGTGACGTCTGCGGAATCATCAATATGCTGTTGAGTCTGGGGGTCCAGCTCGTCTGTCATAGGCATGTGCTCCTCATCGTTGTTTGTCACCCTATGATAAAGTCTCGCGTCGACATCCCGCGCGCTGCAGCAAAGTTTCAAAACGTGTTCGATGGCTCGCGTCGATAGCAAAAACTCGGCCACTTTATCCAGTTTGTACTTGACAATCCCTTCGCCGAAAGACGTTATGCCGTTCGCCTGCCGAGGCCTTTTCTTTTCACTTGAACCCGTTAAAGTTGCATTTCAGCTTTTGTCGCGTTTATTTGGATGCGCGCAGTCGGCGGGTGCGCCCGTCGCGATTTGAAAGGACTTTATATGGGACTTTTCACTGGTAAGACCGTGATCGTCACCGGCGGCGGCAAGGCCACGCTCAAGGACGGCTCCGCTGGCTCCATCGGCTACGGTATCGATATCGCTTTTGCCAAGGAGGGCGCAAACCTCGTCATTACCGGCCGTAACGTTGCCAAGCTCGAGGCTGCTAAGGAATCCCTCGAGGCCGAGTACGGCGTCAAGGTTCTGCCTGTTCAGGCCGACGTTTCGGCCGGCCAGGACAACGAGGCCGTCGTCCAGAACGTCATCGACAAGGCCATTGAGGAGTTCGGCCGCATCGACGCCGTCGTCAACAATGCTCAGGCCAGCGCTTCGGGCGTGACGATCGCCGATCACACCATGGACCAGTTCAACCTCGCCATTTACTCCGGTCTGTATGCCACCTACCTGTACATGCAGAAGGCCTACCCGCACCTGAAGGAGACCAAGGGCTCCGTGGTCAACTTTGCTTCGGGCGCCGGCCTGTTTGGCAACTATGGCCAGTGCAGCTACGCCGCTGCCAAGGAGGGCATCCGCGGTCTGACCCGCGTCGCTGCCAACGAGTGGGGCAAGGACGGCATCCACGTCAATATCGTTTGCCCGCTTGCCTGGACCGCCGCGCTCGAGAACTTCCAGGATGCCTATCCCGAGGCATTCAAGGCCAACGTCCACATGCCGCCGGCGGGCCACTACGGCGACGTCGAGAAGGAGATCGGCCGCGTGGTCGTTCAGCTCTGCGGCCCCGACTTTAAGTATATGAACGGCGAGACCGTCACCCTCGAGGGTGGCATGGGCCAGCGTCCGTAGGAGTTACGGCGTTTTACCAAACGCCGTAACGGGCCGACGCTGCGCGGGCCGCATTTGGACAATCTGCCGTTCAATTTCAAGGGCGCGACCAGAAGGTCAGCGCCCTTTCATTTCACGGCACCTTGTCTCAAATGCGACCCGCTCGCTGACGTTGCCAAAATATCGGCGTTGCCGTGGCTAGTAAATAGCTCCACTCATCGGGGACGTACTTAAATGAGTGCCCGCAGAATGAAAGTGGATAATCTCCCGTTTTTGGGCTGTGCTTTGGGCAAAAGTGGGAGATTATCCACGCTCATCCGGTAAGCGTCCAAAAATCCACGCTCATTTGCCGTGTCCCTGCCGTATCCTCCTCGCACTAGTTTCTGTCGAGTCGGTGCTTCTTGCGGGTTGCCCGTATAATGGTTTGCGTATGAACCGCAACCAAGGAGTTCCAGTTTATGGACCAGAGCCTTTTTAAATTCGATCTGATCGCCGAGGATCCGACGACGCATGCGCGTGCCGGCGTGCTGCACACCCCGCACGGCGACATCGAGACGCCGATCTTCATGCCCGTGGGCACAAAGGCAAACGTCAAGGGCATTCCTACCGAGACCGTCAAACAGCTCGGCGCCCAGATCGTGCTTGCCAATACCTATCACCTGTCCATGCGTCCCGGCGAGGACACCATCGCCGAGCTGGGCGGCCTGCACAAGTTTATGAACTGGCACGGCCCTATCCTCACCGATTCGGGCGGCTTCCAGGTGTTCAGCCACAACGATGCCGTCAAGCTCACCGACGAGGGCGTGCGCTTTATCGTCAACGACTATGACGGCCGCCATGTGTTCTGGACGCCCGAGGACAACATGGAAATCGCCATGAAGCTCGGTTCCGACATCTGCATGCAGCTCGACCAGTGCCCGGGCTATCCCGCCACGCGCGCCTACGTTGAGCGCGCCGTTGAGCTGTCGAGCATGTGGGCCGAGCGCTGCTATAAGGCGCATACCCGCGACGACCAGGCGCTCTTTGGCATTGTTCAGGGCGGCATGCACCTAGATCTGCGCCTGCGCTCGCTGCGCCATCTGGAGGAGTGCGGCGACTTCCCCGGTTACGGCATTGGCGGCTACTCGGTGGGCGAGGACCACGAGACCATGTTCGAGACCCTGGCACCACTCGTAAGCGAGTACATGCCCAAGCACAAGCCGCGCTACCTGATGGGCGTCGGCAACCCGACCACCCTCGTGCGCGGTGTGGGCGTGGGTATCGACATGTTCGACTGCGTACTGCCGACGCGCACCGGCCGCATGGGCACGGCGTTCTCCAGCGAAGGTCGCCTCAACTTCCGCAACGCGCGATTTGCGCACGACGACGGTCCCATCGATCCCACTTGCACCTGTCCGGTGTGCACGGGCGGCTACAGCCGCGCGCTCATCCGTCACATGGTCACGCAGAAGGAGATGCTCGGCGGCATTTTGCTGTCGATGCACAACATCTACTACCTGCTCAACCTTATGCAGCGTGCCCGCCAGGCCATTATCGAGGGCCGTTATGGCGCGTTTGTGAGCGATTGGATGAACAGCCCTGCGGCGGTGGATTACTAAGAGCGGCGCGGGCGCTTGCAGAGCGCGGGCAACGGCAAGGGGCGAGCGACGGCCGGTCGTCACATTTGCTGACACCGGCCGCACGACCGCTGACCGATAGCTTGCAAGCACTTGATGCATCGTGGGTACCATACCGAATAGTTGATGCTCGGGCGGGTGTTTGACGCATGGCGTCGACCCCGCCCGTTTTCTTTTTCTCGATAGGAGTACCCATGATTAAGAATGAGAACGTCGAGGGCGAGCCTGCCTACGACGAGACGTACCGCCGCGGCCCCGTGGTCATGCGCGGCCCCATGATTCCCAAGGACAACACCTACGCCAACCTGCTGGCGCCCGAAGATTCGACTGACTGGCTGCATGCCGATCCCTGGCGCGTGCTGCGCATTCAGGCCGAGTTTGTCGATGGCTTCGGCGCGCTTGCCGAGCTTGGCCCCGCAGTGACCATCTTCGGCAGTGCCCGCACGCCCAAGACCGATCAGCTCTACAAGGCGGCGCGTACCGTCGGGCGCAAAATCGCCCAGCGCGGCGTGGCGGTTATCACCGGCGGCGGTCCCGGCGTCATGGAGGCAGCCAACAGGGGAGCGGCGAGCGCCAACGGCAAGTCGGTCGGCCTGGGTATCGAGCTTCCGCACGAGCAGGGGCTCAACAAATACGTGAACCTCGGCATGGACTTCCGCTACTTCTTTGTGCGCAAAACCATGTTCGTTAAGTACAGCTCGGGCGCCATCGTATTTCCCGGCGGCTTTGGCACGCTCGACGAGATGTTCGAGGTTCTCACGCTGGTGCAGACGCACAAGGTCAAGCGCATGCCGCTCGTGCTGGTGGGCAGCGAGTACTGGCAGGGCCTATTCGACTGGCTCAACGGCCCGGTGATGGACGCCGGCATGATCAGCCCGCTCGATCCCGAACTCGTGCACATCACCGATGACCTCAACGAAGCCGTCGACGTAGCCCTGAGTGGGCTGATGTAGGTCGATCGTGGCTGCCGCGACATGAATATGCATGGCAATCTGATGCTATCTAACATCAGATTGCCATTTATTTTGGGTATACTGATGCAAAAGACGAGGGCGAGGAGGTCGCGTATGTCTACTGCAACGATTAAGCCCACGACAGTCCGCATCGAGGAGGGGCTTAAGGAGCAAGCGACTGAGTTTTTAGATTCGGTTGGTCTGAGCCTTAATTCGTATCTCAACCTTGCCGTTCGGCAGCTTGTGAACCAGCGGAAGATTCCGTTTGAGATTGTGGGGCGGCCGGAGGTACCCAACGAGGCGACGAGGCGTGCCATGGTGATCGCCGAGGCCCATGAGCTGGGGATTTTGACGGACGATAGTCCGTCATTCGATAACGTCGATGAGCTGATGTCGTTCCTCGATGAGGACTAGGCGATGTTTGAGATTAAGGTCGAAGCTCAGTTTAAGGCCGACTATAAGCGAGCGATGCAGAGCCACCCGCAGCTAAAAACCGAGTTTAAGGCGGCAGTTGCCGAGCTTGCGGCACACGGCGTGCTTCCGGCAGAGTACGGTGCCCACGAGCTCTCCAACCCGGGCGGCAATTACAACGGTCACATCGATTTTCATCTTTCCGATGGCCTGGTCGACGTGGTCGTTCTCTACCTGCCGCATAAAACCAATCCGGTGATTCGACTGGTAAGAATGGGTTCGCATCAAGAGTTATTTCAGGGCCCACTGAGCTAGCCACTCACTTCTAAGTTGCGGTGAAATAGGGATTGATTTGCGGCTTATAAGCCAAAAACAGTCCCTATTTCACCGCAAGTGATGGAGATGTTCCGTCTGTTGACGCGGCATCTGGCTTTCCCTTGTGGCTGACTTCGTCTAAGAGCTCCGCTGCGATCTCGCTGTTTTTGAACCTGATGCTGCAGTCTTCGTTCTTTGGGAAAGCTAGCAGCGGGATCGTTCCGTACCAGACAGTTTCTTCGTCAATTATCGCTGCACACAAACGTCCTTCTGCTCTGATGGCATACTCGACGTTCATTTCGGCCAAAGTCTCTTTTGCATCTTCACGCGGAGTCGAGGCAAGGTAAATCTCAAGGGCAATCCCTCGGGCAGCGGCGCCTTTGATTGCATCGCCGAGCTTTGCAAGGCAGGCGGCAGATACGTAGGGCGCGGCAATGAAGATGCTCTTGGCGGCGTCGACGATGTCTTCAACCAATGTCTCTACGGCATTCGCCGGCTCTATGAGAATGTTTTGATCGGGCTGCTCGCTGCCTCCGGTCACGTAGACTTCGTACCCAAGCTTGGCGTACGTCTTGAGTCTCTTCTGGTACATGCGGGCGAGCATGGGTATCGACAGGTCGACGTAGTCGAATATCTCAACCCGCTGTTTGCCGTCGTAGTTTCTATGCAGCCTGCCTGCCTGTTGCGTTACGCTGCCATCCCAGGCTATCGGCGTCGCAATAAACAAGTTGTCGAGATATGCAAGGTCGAACCCCTCGCTCAGGAGGCTTTCGGTGGCAACAATGATTCTGTGCTCGTGCTCAAAGCCGGGAAGCTTGCTCAATATCGCTTTCCTCTCTTTAGCATCGATTTCCCCGGTTAAGAGGATGGGCTCGTGTCCGCGGTCGCGAAAGAGCCTGCAAAGCTCCTCGGCATGCTTTTTCCTTTTTGAAAGCACAAGTGGATGTCGACCGCTTGATGCGGCTTCGAGGGCGTCGTCGACAATCAATTCATTTCTTGCCGTATGCGCGCACAGAAGGTCGAGAATCTGATTGAAGCTTGCACCGGGCTCGTAGGCCGGTAGTCGAATTCCGGTAAAACGAGGCCGTACGATGCGCTGGATGCCCTGCTGGATCGCTTGCGTTTTTGGATCGATGACATAGCGAAGCGGGCCGCAGAGCATGGAGAGTGCCCGCGTAAGACCGTCGGAGCGCTCGGGCGTTGCGGAAAGGCCGTATACGTATTTGGCCGGGGCAGACTTGAGAACAAGCTCGAGCTGCGGCGCGGCGGCATGGTGGCATTCGTCGCAGATAATGAGGCCGTAATTGCGAACAAGGTCCTTAACTATTGGCTCTCCGGTTTGGCGGTCTTTGCCAGACAGCGATTGAAATGAAGCGACGTCGATGAGGCCACTTACGGCGGTCTTGCCTCCTCCAATTTGCCCGATGAGCGGAGGCTGCTTTTTGCTGATTCGTCCTTTTGGGGTTCGGACGGGCTCCCTGTTGTCCGTAATGTCGACAAATCGCTCGAGCTGGGATTTCCATTGGGTTATGAGCGCGGTCTTGGGAACGATGACGAGCGTTGGAAGACCAATGGCGGCAATAAGGTAAGCTCCGATGACGGTTTTACCGAAGCCTGTCGGAGCGGACATGATTCCGTCTTCGTATATGAGCATCTGATCAGCGGCGATTTGCTGCTCAGGGCGAAGGGCGCCTTTAAATGTCATCACAATTTGATTGTCAGATTTGCGTTCGTCTGAATAGTGGACAGAGACGCCGGTTTCTTGGAGCAGTCGCTCAAGTTGAGCTTTGCAGCCTCTGGGAATCGCGACGCAGCCGCCTCTAAGCTCGCTGAGGTCTATGAGCCGCGGTTTACCGAATACTGATTGATGCATAGATTGCGCGCGGAAGAATTCCGGGTTGGCGAATGTTGCGAGCCCGCGGATTTCCATTTGAGCCGCTGGACTCAGAGACTTCTCGGGGATGTACAGCATATCGGCTTGTGTGACGGGCAGCGATGAAGGAAAGTCCCGCGATGTGAGCGGTAGCCGTTTGCGGGGCGTTTGGGCATACCGTTTGGTCTTGTTTGCCACCGTAACTGTTGCTAGCCCGTGTGGGTTGTCCCCAGTGGTTTCGATCAGATTTTGCACTGTCGAGCGCGGAATCAGCTGGACTTGCGACAGATAAAGCCATTGGTCGGGAAAGGGCTCGAATTGTTCGTCTACAAATACGCTGTTTCCTTCACGTTGTGCCTTGCCTTGAAAGGGAAGTGCGATGAGGTTTCCAAAGCCTCCATCGGGGATAGTGACCTGAGCGGGGAGCATTCGATCAAAGGCCTCGAACGTGATTGTTTTATTAAGCGCCGCGGCTTCGGTTATGAGGTAACTTCCAAACTCTCTGGCAGCCTTTGCGTCGATTGGCTCGAGGAAGAAAAACCAGATGTGTGCGCCGTTGCCGGACCTTGAGCGCTCAACGGCGGCGTTAATGCTCCGTCGTTTTGCAACAAGCCGTACGGCATTTGTTGCCTCTTTCCAGTCCGCTTTGTCAAAATCGATGACGAGAACTTTCGTGTTGCAGTCCCTGTCGAGAACATATTGCCCAAGGACATCGCGGAACCGGTCATCGTTGCCTTTAAAGTGAGCAATGATTGCGGCATCGCTTAATTCGGGGAAGATGCGATTGCCGCATTCTGCGCATTTGACTCTTTGATGGGCTGCTTTGGGGCAAATTCCCGACTTCCACTCGTTTGCGCAAGCGGGCGTATAGCCGATACCTCCGTCTTTTCTGCGATATCCATGAGCGTAAACATCTTTACGTCCGGTAAAGAGACTGCGAAAGAGCTCGAGTTTGTCACGTGCTGGGCTCGCGCTGGTGACGATGCCCTCGATTCGCGCTCGTTCATCGAACAAAGCGCCAGCTTCTTCCCACTCTTCAAGTGTGGCGTAGCGTACGTCTGAACCGTTGTTGCAAATGACGATTTGTCGGTGTGGGTCGGAGGTGTGCGCAATCGTCTGATCGTATTTAAATTGTGCGGTCCCAAAGAGGGCGTATTGATGTAAAGGCTTGGACATTCGAATGCCGTACTCTCGTCTTAAAGGAGTTTATTGAGATGAGAGTACGGCATTTCGTTTTTTTGGGATACTCGACATCGATTTTGGTTCGGCAACGGTGGGTTGTCGCTCCGTGAACGGTGCCTGGCCCGCGCCGGAACGTGTGGCTGCTGGTCTTAAATGGCTTTAGCGGTCATGAGATGGGCTGGAGGCGTGGGGGTCAAGCCACCAGGAGACCCCGTGGTCAAAAAATGGCAAATATGAGTACTGTTGCTAGGATAGAATCATATCATTTGGAAAGTATTTAAGACCAATTGGCTGCGATTGCATATATCAACCGGTCGCGCGCGCAGACGTGGTGTAAGAGTGTCCTGAGGTCCGTCGCTGCAAGTCCCGATGTTACTCCTTCTTGAGGCCGCGCTTCTCGACTATCTCGT
>JAIHTM010000398.1 GCA_022713905.1 Collinsella sp. | reverse complement strand
CAGATACTTGCGCACGGTCGGCTCGCTGACCCTCTCGCTGCGCGCTATCGAGGCGATGGACTCACCGTTCCTGCGACGCGAACGGATAGACTGTATTTGAGGCATGCTGATCATTGCCTCTCCGGACCTTTCCCGAATGGAACTAGAAGCACCATCAGGCTAAGGCCCACGGGTGGTCGGCATGCCTTTCCGCCTAAACCCGAAAAACCTTCGTGACTAAAACCTCAACTTCCTATTGAACAAAAACAGTCGAACTCGCTTCCACGGTCCGTGTGGAACACCTGGACGTCCGCCGGCGGGAAGTCGAGCGTGGCGAACGCGCCCAATACCAGGCCCGCGTCCCGGGTCCGCCCGACGGAATGGCCGGCGATGCCCCTGTCCGCCAGACCGGCCAGCAAGCACACGTACGCCCACCCGTTGCCGACCCTCACGTAGGTAAGGTCGCTCGCCAGGTGCGTGTGCGGGGCGTAGCCTTCGAACTCGCGGTCCAACAGGTTCGCGAGCTTCGCCTCGTCGGCCCGCGTCCCGTGCGGTTTGAACCGCCTGCGCGCGTACGTGCTCGTCATGCCCTGTTCGCGCATGATGTTGCCGATACGTCTCCTGGACGCGGTGACGCCCCTCCGCTCCAGCGCGGCCTTGATCTTCCTGGCGCCGTAGCGTTCGCGGCTGTCGCGCCGGACCGCGTGCACGTCGCCGGCGATCGGGTCCACCCGCTCGGCTTCGGGATGTTCGATCATCCAGTGGCAGGTGGAGCGGGGAACGCCCAGTATCCTGCATTGTGCCGATATCGGGCAGCGGGAGGCGTTGGCCCGTATCACGCCTGCCTTCGTGCGAATGCCGGCGCCGCCTGTTCTGAAACGTCCACCTCCATCTCCAACTGCCTGTTGCGCTTGCGCGGCTCGACCGGCTCGTTCTGCTCAGGGGTGCGGTTGTCGGCGGCTTTCGTGGAGCCGCTGTTGCGGATGCCCCGGACCCAACGGTGCGGCGTGGAATGCGAGATGTCGTACTCGTCCTTGATTCCGCGCGCCGGCTTGCCGTTCTCGTAAAGCTGCACGATCTGCCGCTTGAACGACTCCTCGTAGTGGCGGGGATGTTTCGGGCCGGCCATCGTCGGCCTCCAATCCCATGTCATTCGTCCCTCATCGGACTGTCTAATACATTGTAGCCAATCCACAGTTCCCCCAGTCGGCGGAACGGGCGAATAATCGCAGGTCGCGTATTTGACCACGGTCGTCCGCGAAACGCCCAGTTCCCTTGCTATCTGGGTATGCGTCAGGCCTTTCGTCTCGAGTTGCCTGATACTCTGTCGGACACGCACCGGTGTCGTCATTCCTTTCCTCCCGAGGACCATGTGTTGGTTGCTGGCACCCGGGAATCTATCAGGAACCGTACGGCACCGGCGCTTTTCTTCCGCCGATGCCATTTCCGTCCGCCGTCCGTGTCCAATATGAACGCTTATGCCGTTCAG
>JAIHTM010000397.1 GCA_022713905.1 Collinsella sp. | reverse complement strand
ACTCCGGAGTTACCGCGGGCACCCATCAGGGAGCCGTGGGTGATGGCGCCGGCGATGGCCTCCATATCGGCATCGGCGGGAAGGGCGGAAAGCTCCTTGGTCACCGAGGCGAGCGTGAGCGACATGTTGGTGCCGGTGTCGCCGTCGGGTACGGGGAAGACGTTGAGCTTGTTGATCTCCTCGGCCTTGTCGGAAACGGCAGCCGCAGCGATCGGAAAACAGGTGCGAATGGTCTTTGCAATCATGGGTATTTGAATCTCCGTTTTCGGATGCTAGTTCAGACGGCTCTTGAGCGCGTCGATATGGATGCCGATCTTAAGGCTGGCGGGATCGATCTGGGCGATCTCCTGCAGGGTAAAGGCAACGGAGCTCGAAAGATTGTGGCAGACGGACTTCATGTTGACGCCGTTCTCGAGCACGACGTGAAGATCGACCGTAAGGCCGTTCTCGTCGGCGGAGACAAGCACGCCCTTGCGGAGGCGCTGACCGGCAAGCAGGCGCACGCTCTCGGCGCCCTGGAGCTGTTCGGCCATACCGACGACGCCATAGCACGTCATCGCGGCATAACCGGCAATATCGGCAATAACGTCGTTCGAGACGCTCAGGCTGCCGTTAATGGTCTCAGACACAAGAATCTCCTTATCTGGTGCTCGCGGCACCATCTCGTGGGAGCAATCATTGGAGTATTCTACAACGACCGCGCCATGTTGAGGTGGCGGGCCTCGGGATTACATCCTCGACACGAAATGTTGATACGGTAACGTTCGCGAACAGCGATCGCGGCATGAAAAAACCCGCCGCATAAGCGACGGGTTTTACAACCTGGCTCCCCGGGTAGGACTCGAACCTACAACAGCGCGGTTAACAGCCGCGTGCTCTACCATTGAGCTACCGAGGAATTAAAAAGCCCAGCGGAATGGGCTGAGAAATTCTGGCTCCCCGGGTAGGACTCGAACCTACAACAGCGCGGTTAACAGCCGCGTGCTCTACCATTGAGCTACCGAGGAATAGGTGCGTGCTCTCAAGCAACGAAGTTTATTATACGGACGAATCAGCGCAGGGCAAGAACTTTTTTAAGAAATTTTCCGCCCTAGTCATTGGGAACGTTCTTAAACGACTAGTCATTCAAGAACGTCCCCAACGACTACATGAAAGCGCCCTCAAGCGGATGTGCTTGAGGGCGCCTCTTGCTTGACTAGCTTTCGATATAGTCCTTGAGCTTGCTCGAGCGGCTCGGGTGGCGAAGCTTGGCCAGAGTCTTGGACTCGATCTGGCGGATGCGCTCGCGCGTGACGCCAAACTCGCGGCCGACCTCCTCGAGCGTACGGGGATGTCCGTCGACAAGGCCAAAGCGCAGCTCGATAACCTTGCGCTCACGATCGGCAAGCGAATCGAGCACCTGGGTGAGCTGCTCCTGCAGCATGGAGAAGCTGGCCGCATCGGGCGGAACGATAGCCTGGGAATCCTCGAT
>JAIHTM010000396.1 GCA_022713905.1 Collinsella sp. | reverse complement strand
ATACGCCGCACGCAATCAGGCCGCTATCATGCGGACGCTCCCCGGAACACGTACATGGATCATGTGCCCGTTTACCTGATCCCCTACCATCAGGACCTGAACCGTCCCTTTGGCCGCTCGCGCATCAGCCGCGAGGTCATGAGCATCACCGACACGGCGGTTCGCACCATGCTGCGCATGGAGGTAAGCGCCGAATTCTATTCGAGCCCGCAACGCTACCTCATCGGCGCGGACGAGCCGCCCGAGGACAAGAACGGCAAGAAGCTGACCGGCTGGGAAGCCACCATCTCGAAGATGCTCAACATCAGCCTCAACGAGGACGGCCAGGCACCCGCCATCGGCCAGTTCACGCAGATGACCATGCAGCCGCACACCGACATGCTTCGCGCACTCGCGGCACGCATGAGCGGCGCGACCGGCGTGCCGCTCAGCCAGTTCGGCGTCATGACGGATTCCGGCCCTTCCTCGTCCGACGCGATCATGGCGGCGGAAAGCGAACTTGTCATCGAGGCGAAGAACGCCTGCCGCGCCATCGGAGTGCAACTACGCAAGGCCGCGAGGGACATCGCCATACTCAACGGCACCAGCGAGGACAGCGACGAGCTCGACCGCTTGCAGGTCAACTGGCGTGACCCCGAACGCCCATCGCAGGCCGCGCTCTCCGATGCCATCGTGAAGCAGGTGACGGCCATGCCGTGGCTCGCCAACTCCGACGTTATTCTGGAGAAGCTCGGCTACACGGATTCCGACATCACACGCCTGTTGGTCGACAAGCGCAAGGCCGAGACCCGCAGCGTGCTTGACTCCCTCGTGAACGGAGGCAACAAGGATGACGGACAACCGACAACTGGACCAGCTGCAAGCCAGCCAAGCCAGAGCGGTGGAACTGGCGCGCCGCGATCTGGCGAAACTGTGGGGGACGCTGCAACAGCTCAGTCCTGAATGGCAACGTGACATGCTACTCGACTACGTGCCGCAACTGGTCGCCAAATACGGCGACCTCGCGGCACAGGCCGCCTACGAATGGTATATGCGCGTCCGTGGCGAATCGGTGCCCGAATCATGGGAGTACGACCTATCCGATTCTTTCCCCGGCGACGGCATCGACAAGACGATACGCTGGCAGGCCGGCCACCTGTGGACCGACCCGCAGACCATGCAGGCGTATCTTGTCGGTGCGATGCAACGCTGGGTCATGTATTCGGGGCGCGAAACCATCGCCCGCCTGTGCGAGCACGACCCGTCCGAACCCCGGTACGCGCGCGTGCCGAGAGGCGCGAAGACGTGCGCGTTCTGCACGATGCTCTGCTCGCGCGGCTGGGTGTACCGCAGCGAGAAAACCGCAAAATACGCCAAAGGCTCGTTCAGCCTGTTTCACGACGACTGCGACTGCCAGATCGTACCCGAATGGGACAGGAACCAAGCCCACATCGAGGGCTATGACCCCGACCGCATGTACTCGGAATACACGCAC
>JAIHTM010000057.1 GCA_022713905.1 Collinsella sp. | reverse complement strand
TCTTATTTGAGCTCCCTTTGGGTACGGTGATTTTGGATATACATCCGATTCCATCAAGCCCGAAGGGAGCTTTTCTATGTTTAAACTGATTGCATCCGATATGGACGGCACGCTGCTTGACGAAAACGGCCAGGTGCCTCCCGAGACCTACGAACTGATTCTGGCGCTACACGAGCATGGCGTGCATTTCGCCGCATCGTCAGGTCGTCGCTACGATCGCCTGTGCGAGTTCTTTGCGCCCGTTCGCGACAAGATGGACTTTGTCGCCGCTAACGGCGCCCAGGTCTACGCCGACGGCAAGATGGTAGACCGTGAGGTGTATTCGCACCTGGCGATTCGAAGGCTCGCCCAAGCCGTCAGGACGTTTCCCAATCTGCATCTTGCGCTCTTTGACCGAACCAAGTCCTTCTTGCTCGATGATGAGTGCAAGTTCGTGCGCGAGGTCGATAAGGACCTTCCCAATGCCGAGCGCATTTGGGAGCTGCCCGATCCCAGCGTAAATATCATCAAGGCGAGTATCTTTTGCGATGACTGTGCCGTTATGGACAGTGCGTACGTGCTACAGCGAGAACTCGGTCAGCTCTTTACCTTTGCGCCTTCGGGCAACGCGTGGATCGATGCCATGCAGCCTGGTGTGTCGAAGGCCTCGGGTATCGCGCAGCTCGCGGAGCATTACGGAATTGGTCGCGACGAGGTCATGGCGTTTGGCGACTCGATGAACGACTACGAGATCATTCGCTTTGTCGGCACAGGCTGCGCGATGGAAAACGCGCGCCCCGCGCTCAAGGCGGTTGCCGATCGCGTCGTAGGCTGCAACCGCGACCACGCCGTTCAGCATGAGCTCCGTCGCGTGCTGGAGAGTCTCTCCTAATCCGGCAGATGGGGACGTTCCTTTTCTGCCGGCAGTGGGGGACAGTCCTTGCAGCTTTTTCGCGAAGACTGTCCCCAACGACTAGTCGTTTAAGAACGTCCATTACGACTAGGCGAGGGCGGCCATGATGGTGCGGGCGACACCGTCGTGGTCGTTGTCGTATTCGGTGATGGCGCCGGCGGCCTCGCGGTCCTCGGGCTCGGCGTTGATCATGGCCATGCCGTGGCCCGCTGCCTGCAGCATGGGAATGTCGTTGATGTTGTCGCCGAAGGCCCAGGCGTCGGCGAGACGCTCGCCCAGGTGCTCACATAGCCACGTGAGGGCCGTCCCCTTGGTGGCGCCCTCACCCATGACCTCGATATTCATGGCGTACGAACGCGTGACCTCGATGCCTTCGAGCGTGTCGAGCGCCGCCGCGATGGCGTCGCGATCGGCCGGGTCGTGCCAGTACATGGCGATGCGTTCGAGCGTCTCGACTTCGTCGATCTTGCTGTCGATATCCATGTCGATCGGTGTTCGTGTGCGCTTGAGCGAAGCCGCGATGTGGGGGTCACCGCCGCAGAACTCATCCAGGCGCCCGTAAAGCGAGCGGGGGAGGAAGCACTGTCCATCCGCGAAGATATCGAAGGTCACATCGTGGCCGGCGGCAATGCGATGGATGCGATGGGCAATGCCGCAATCGAGCGGACGGCTCAATATGCACGTGGCGCGCGAGGCGTCGGTGGGCACATCGTCGTCGAGCTGCCAGACGCTGGCACCGTTGGCGCAGACCGCGTAGTGCACGGCGGGATGGGCGAGGATGGGCTCAAAGATGCCCGACAGCGGACGTCCCGTGCACGGTACAAACTCAATGCCGCGACGTGCGAGCTCGTCGAGCATCACCCAGGTGGCGTCGCTCATCTGCTTGTCGCTCGTCAGCAGCGTTCCATCCATATCGGAAAAAACAATCATTCGATGCAGCCCTTTCTGCTGGCATAAAAAGCGTGGCCGAGGGCGGTGATGCCCTGGCCACGCTCGAGTTCTATAACGGTCCGTGTCCTAGCGGTCGGCGAGCGGCTTGTACTCCAGCGGCTCGATTACCGGACGGTATGCCGGGCGGATGATGCGATGCGCGCAGAAGAGCTCTTCCATGCGGTGCGCTGACCAGCCGGCCATGCGGGCGACGGCGAATAGCGGCGTAAAAAGCGTCTCGGGCACGCCGAGCATCTTGTAGATAAAGCCTGTGTACAGGTCGATGTTGGCGCAGATGGGCTTGGTCATGCCGTGATCGCGCATCACTTGCGGGGCCAGGCGCTCGATGCGCTCGATGAGTGCGAACTCTTCACCCAAGTCCTTCTTGGCTGCCAGCGAGCGCGCGTAACGGCGGCAGACCTCGGCGCGCGGGTCGCTGAGCGTATAGACGGCGTGGCCCATGCCGTAGATGAGGCCCGTGCCGTCGAAGGCCTGCTTGTCGAGGATCTTGCCCAGGTAGGCCGCGACCTCGTCCTCGTCCTCCCAGTTGGAGACATGCGCGCGGATGTCCTCGTGCATAGACACGACCTTGGCATTGGCACCGCCGTGGCGCGGGCCCTTGAGCGAGCCGATAGCCGCGGCGTAGGCGGAATACGGATCGGTGGCCGAAGACGACAGCACGCGGCAAGCGAAGGTAGAGTTGTTGCCGCCGCCGTGCTCGGCATGCAGCATGAGCATAACGTCGAGCAGCATCGCCTCATCGCGGGTGAACGCCATGCCGCCGCGCAGGACCTGTAGGATGGTCTCGGCGGTGGAGAGACCGGGCGTAGGGTGCGGCACGTGAACCTCGGAGCCGCGAAGCTTGGCGACCGAGGCCATGTGTGCGAAGGCGGCAATGCGCGGGAGACGTGCGAGCATGGAAATGGCGACGTCGATTTCGTGCTCGGGCGTGATCACGTCTGGTTCGGCATCGAAGGCGTAGAGCAGCAGCACGGCGCGCTGGAGCACGTTCATGATGCTCGACGACACCGTGGTCATGGGGAACTCTTTGACGTACTCGTCGCTCAGATGTCTAAAGGCACCCAGGCGCTCGCAGAAGCCGTCGAGCTCTTCCTTGTTGGGCAGCGAACCCGTGATAAGCAGATAGGCGACTTCCTCGTAGCCGTAGCGATTCTCGGCCTGGGCATTGTTGACCAGATCCTCGATGCTGTAGCCGCGAAGCGTGAGCTTGCCCTGATCGGGCACGACCTTTCCGTCGACCTTGTTGTAGCCGTGCACATCCGAGATACGAGTGAGGCCCGCGACCACGCCCGAGCCGTCGGCATTGCGCAGGCCGCGCTTGACATTGTGCTCGACAAACAGGTCCTCGTCATAAGGGTCGGTCGGCAGGCCGTGGTAGAGGCTTTCGCTCTCAGACGAAATCTGGCGGCTTGCTTCGTAATCCAGAACCAGTCGGCTCAAGTGGTCATCGAAGCGGTAATAGATTTTCTTGGCGTCGTAGGCCATGCGCGCTCCTCTCCGGGCCGCATCGGGGTGGCTTGCATGGGCATGCGCGCGTCAGGCTATCCCCAGCGGCTTGCTCGCTACAGGCGGTACATAAAGTTAAAGACGTCCTCGCGCTGGATGGACACGTTAACGCCCGAAAGCTCGCCGGCCTCGGCCAGGGCCTTCTGCAGCTCGGCGAAGTCGAGCTTGGACTCGGCGGTATCGGCCAGCATGGTCATGGTGAAGATGTCCTCGATAATGGACTGCGTGATGTCGCGGATGTCGACGTTGGCCTCGCCCAGGACACGGGTGACGCCGGCGACGATACCGGGGCGGTTCTTGCCAAGGACGGTGATGACGATGCGGGAGGACGAGATCTCGGCCATGGGAAACCCTTTCGCGTGGTTGCGGCGCGCGGGTGCGCTCCGCTACGGTATAGTGTTCATCATTGTACCTGTCTGGCGCCAAAAGGGGTGTGCTTACTGCGGCGTTACACGTCTGCAACATGGGAGAAGGGGCAACAGGGCGCGTGTCCGCTGCGGTTGGCCACGCCGTGTTGCACAAAGACCGTGAACCTTTTGTGGGACACGCGGCGCCGTGGTACCATAGCCGAGTTTGTTGTCTTGGTCGGAAACCAAGACGCCTTATGCGCTGATCGGTAACCAGCGCCTGACCAATAAGGAGTCCTACCATGAAGCAGGGTATCCATCCCCAGTATGTCGAGTGCACGGTGACGTGCTCCTGCGGCAACACCTTCAAGACGCACGCTACCGTGTCTGAGATGAAGGTCGAGCTTTGCAACGAGTGCCACCCGTTCTACACCGGCCAGCAGAAGTTCGTCGACACCGGTGGACGCGTCCAGCGCTTCGCCGACAAGTTCGGTGGCGCCGCTGCCGCCCAGCTCAAGAAGGCCGAGGAGGCCAAGGCTGCCAAGGCCGCCAAGGCTGCTGAGGCCGAGGCCGCTCGCAAGGCCGCCGCTGAGGCCAAGGCTGCCGAGAAGGCTAAGCGTGCTGCTAAGTTTGCCGAGGAGGCTGCCAAGCAGGCCGCCGAGGCTCCCGCAGAGGCTCCCGTCGAGGAGGCCGCTGCCGAGGCCGAGACCACCGAGGCTGCTGAGTAAATAGCTCGCCGCGGAATCGCTCGCATTCATGGCATGAGGGCCGTGCATCCATTTGGGTGCGCGGCCCTTTTTCTTTTTAAATTAGTGCAAACTAACCTGTCCCCATGGCACCACATGGCAGAGAGGCGGCGTTTGCCCAGATAGACCTGCCAAAATTAACCTGTCCCATTGTGGCAGGTTGGTCGTAGTTATTACGTGGCGGTCGAGCTCGACCGTATAGGCCGCGCCTTGTTTGGCTAAAGTACAATCATCTGTGTTTAACTCGCCCGCAGCTGCACGGCGTGGGCGATGGCCAAAAAGGAAAACCACATGGGATTCATGTCAAAGCTGCTGTCCTTTGGATCCGATAAGGACCTTAAGCGCTACTACAAGATCGTCGACCAGATCAACGGTCTTGAGCCCCAGTTTGAGAAGATGACCGAGGAGGAGCTCCGCGGCCAGACCGATAAGTTCCGCGAGCGTTACGCCAACGGCGAGTCGCTCGACGATATGCTTCCCGAGGCCTTTGCCACCGTGCGCGAGGCTTCCAAGCGCACCATGGGCATGCGCCACTTTGATGTGCAGCTCATCGGCGCCATGGCGCTTCACGAGGGCCACATCGCCGAGATGAAGACCGGCGAAGGCAAGACCCTCGTCTCCACCTTGGCCGGCTACCTCAACGCCATCGCCGGCAAGGGCGTGCACGTTGTTACCGTCAACGATTACCTGGCCAAGCGCGACTCCGAGTGGATGGGCCGCATCTACAAGTACCTGGGCATGACCGTCGGTCTGCTCCAGAACAACATGCCGCTCGAGCTCAAGCGCCCGGCCTACCAGGCCGATGTCACCTACGGCACCAACTCCGAGTTCGGCTTCGACTACCTGCGCGACAACATGGTCACCCGTCCCGAGCAGCGTGTTCAGCGCGGACACAACTACGCTATCGTCGACGAGGTCGACTCCATCCTGATCGATGAGGCGCGCACCCCGCTCATCATCTCGGGCGCCGGCACCAAGTCGGCCAGCACCTACAAGGACTTTGCGCGTGCCGTGCGCGGCCTGGAGCGCGGCGAGGACGTGTCGCACGACATGCTCACCGCCACTGAGGACGTTGAGCCCACGGGCGACTACGTCATGGACGAGGCCAAGCACACCATCGCCGCCACCGAGCGCGGTCTTAAGAAGATCGAGCGCCGCCTGGGTATCGAGGACATCTACGCCGACCTCTCGGGCCAGCTCGTCAACCACCTGCAGCAGGCGCTGAAGGCCCAGTACATGTTCCATCGCGACAAGCAGTACGTGGTCACCAACGGCGAGGTCAAGATCGTTGACGAGTTCACCGGCCGCATCATGGAAGGTCGCCGTTACTCCGAGGGCCTGCACCAGGCCATCGAGGCAAAAGAGGGCGTGCTCGTGCGCGAGGAGAACCAGACCCTTGCCACCATCACCCTGCAGAACTACTTCCGCCTGTATGACAAGCTCTCCGGCATGACCGGTACGGCGCTTACCGAGGACGCCGAGTTCCGCGAGATCTACAAACTGCCCGTCGAGGTCATCCCCTCCAACAAGCCCGTGCAGCGCGTTGACCACGAGGATCTGGTGTACCGCACCATCCAGGCCAAGTACAACGCCGTTGCCGACGATGTCGAGCAGCGTCACGCCAAGGGCCAGCCGGTCCTGGTGGGTACCGTCTCCATCGAGAGCTCCGAGAAGCTGTCGGCCGCTCTTACCAAGCGCGGCATCGCGCACGAGGTCCTCAACGCCAAGCACCACGAGCGCGAGGCCCACATCGTGGCCCAGGCCGGACGTTACGGTGCCGTGACCATCGCCACCAACATGGCCGGTCGTGGTACCGACATCCTGCTGGGCGGCAACCCCGACGAGCTGGTGCGCGAGCGCCTGGAGTACGAGGGCCTGACCATGGAGGACGTGACGCCCGAGCAACTCGAGCAGTTTAACGCCGAGGCCAAGGAGACCTGCAAGGCCGAGCGCGAGCGCGTGCTTGCCGCCGGCGGCCTGACCGTCATCGGCACCGAACGCCACGAGTCCCGCCGTATCGACAACCAGCTGCGCGGCCGTTCCGGCCGTCAGGGCGATCCGGGCGAGACCCAGTTCTATCTGTCGCTCGAGGACGATCTGATGCGCCTGTTCGGTGGCGACAAGATGGACCGCGTCTCCAAGATGATGGTCACCGCCGACATGGGCGACGACATGCCCATCCAGCACAAGATCATCTCCAAGGCCGTCGAGAGCGCCCAGCACAAGGTCGAGAGCATCAACTTCTCCATGCGTAAGAGCGTCCTTGAGTACGACGACGTTATGAACAAACAGCGCCAGGTGATTTACGCCGAGCGCAACAAGATTCTGGACGGCAAGGACCTGACCGACCACATTACCGAGGTCATGCACGACACCGTGTACCGCTGCGTGCAGGAGTTCTGCACCAAGGACAGCCACGAGGGCGAGCGCGACCTGGACGGCCTGCGCAAATGGGTCGTGGAGCTGACCGGTCACATCGATACGCCCGAGTTCCCCGACGAGGACTTTGAGGCCCTGGCCGCCGACGTCTTGGCATATGTCGAGAAGTGCTACAACACAAAGGCCGAGCGTCTGGGCGAGGACCTGATGCGCGAGCTCAACACCCAGGTTATGCTGCGTGTCATCGACACCCGCTGGATGAACTACCTGCAGGAGATGGACTACCTTAAGACCGGTATCGGCCTGCGCGGCTTTGGCCAGCGCGACCCGCTGGTCGAGTACAAGACCGAGGCCTACAGCGCGTTCCAGGTGCTCGTCGACACCATGTACGAGGATTACCTGCGCACGGTTCTGCGCATCGAGATCAAGGCTGCCCCGCGTGCCATGGAGCACAAGGAGGAGCCTGCGCTCGAGGGCGCGCGCTTCTCTGGTCCCGCCGAGGTCGATGGCGACAACGGCGATTCGGTACTGCGCAAGCAGGCTCAGGTGCAGGCCCGCACCGCCGTCCAGGGTGGTCCGGCTGCCGTTAACAACGGGGGCAAGGTGACGACCTACCGCAAGTCCGAGAGCGATGACCCTTATGTCAACGTGGGCCGCAACGACCCGTGCCCTTGCGGTAGCGGTAAGAAGTTCAAGTACTGCCACGGCAGGAATCGTTAATGGCCGAGGCTCTAGAGGTAACGCCCGCCGAGTTGGACGCGTTTGCGGACCGACTCGGCGAGGTCGAGTCATATCTCCATTTGGACGAGAAGCGCACCCGCGTAGCGGAGCTCGAGGCCAAAAGTGTCGCCCCGGGTTTTTGGGACGACGCCGATGCCGCTCGTGTCACGATGGAGGAGATTGCACGCGCCAAGGAGGACATCGCCGCCGTGGATACGGCGCGCGGTGAGCTCTCCGATGCTCGCGCCGCGCTGGAGCTTGCCGAGGAAATGGGCGATGACCCCGATGCCGCTGCGCTGCGTGAGGAGGCTGCCGCCACGGCGGAGCGCCTATCCCGCGCCATCGACGAGCTTGAGCTTGCGAGCTGGTTTACCGGCGAGTTCGACCATGGCGATGCGATTGTGACCATCAAGCCCGGGCAGGGTGGCTTGGAGGCCCAGGACTGGACCTTCATGCTCTTTAAGATGTACATGAAGTACTGCCAGCGTCGCGGTTGGAAAGTCACCATCAACGATTGCCCCGCGGCCGAGGTTATCGGCATCGATCGCGCGACCTTTACCGTCGAAGGCAAGGATGCCTTTGGCATGCTTCGTGCCGAGGCCGGAGTTCACCGCCTGGTGCGCATTAGCCCCACCGACGACAAGAAGCGCCGCCAGACTACGTTTGCCGGCGTCGAGGTCATTCCGGTGCTGCCCGACGATATCGATATCGAGATCAGCCCCGACGATATTCGCGTGGACGTGTATCACGCGAGCGGCCCGGGCGGCCAGGGCGTCAACACCACCGACTCCGCCGTACGCGTGACGCATTTCCCCAGCGGTATCGTGGTTACGTGTCAAAACGAGCGCAGCCAGATTCAAAACAAGGCCGCGTGCATGCAAATCCTTAAGGCTCGCCTGTACGAGATTGAGCTCGAGAAGCGCGCCGAGGCGCTCGATGAGATTCGCGGACCTAAGACCACGATTGGTTTTGGCAACCAGATTCGCAGCTACGTGCTCTACCCGTACCAGATGGTCAAGGACCTGCGCTCGGGCGTGGAGACCAGCAACGTCGAGGCCGTTCTTGACGATGGTGACCTGGATCCGTTTGTTATTGGCTACCATCGCTGGGCCACTGGCAACGCTGACGCAGAGATCCCATCTGCATAAACCGCCCGGTTTATGTGGAAATGGATAAAACCCTCCGAGCAGGGTGGTTTTGTATCCAAAGCAAACCCTGCGCAGGGGTGGTTTTTGTTCGGCGAATCGGTAGAATCGAATACAGCAAGAAGTTCGAAGCGCATCCGTTTGGGTGCGCTTTTTTGAGGGAGGTAGCATGGCATATCGTCTGGACATCAAGCGCATTCTATCGATGAACTTCTTTCACGACCTGCCCCAGATTATGTTGGGGTGCGCTCTGGCCGCCATCGCGACCGACTTGTTTTTGATTCCCAACGGTCTTGCCGCCGGTGGCGTTACGGGCCTTGCCACCATTATCCAGGCGGTCGGCGCGGCGCGCGGCCTATCGCTTCCCGTTGGTATTCAGACGATCGTGATGAACGCCTTGCTGTTGTTGGTCGTTATGCGCGAGGGCGGCATGTTCTACGTGGTGCAGACCGCGACGGGCTTTGTGCTGCTGGGCTTCTTTACCGATCTGTTCGCCCCGTTTGTAGCACCTCTGGCGGATGCGGACCTGATGCTCCCTGCCATGTGGGGCGGCATTATTACGGGCATCGGTTACGGCATGGTGTTGCGCGCCGGCGCCAACACCGGCGGCTCGGACACGATTGGCCAAATCATCTCGCGTAACACCTCGCTGCCGGTGGGCTCGACCGTCATGGCGATCGATGTTGCCGTATGCGCGCTATCGGCTCCGGTCTTTTCAATCGAAAACGCACTGTATGCAGGCCTTTCGATGGTCATTAGCGGCTACGTGATCGATGCCGTGGTCGATGGTGGCAACAAACGCCGTATGGTACTCATCATCTCGGACAAGTTCCCTGATATCGCTGCCGATATCATGTATGGCCTGGGTCGTGGTTGTACCAAGTTTAAGGCGACTGGCATGTATTCGGGTGCCGAGAAGCCAGTGATTATGGTCATCGTGAGCCGTCGAGAGCTCAATACCCTCAAGACGATCGTGCGCGAGCGCGATCCTCATGCCATCGTGACGGTTGCCGACGTTACGGAAGCCTTCGGCGAGGGATTCAAGGACATTAGCGCGTAGGGTCGATCGCGTTCCATCCAAAAGACGTTCACATTGATAAACCGTTTCATCAGCGGTTCTGCCTGCTAAATTGTTCAAATAATGATAAAAACTCTGGTAAAGCCATCAGTTTCCAGCATAATGAATGACGTACGTGCATTGCGGCTGTGTTGGGATTACCTTTCCGTGCCGTGCGCATTTTGTCTAATGAGGATGAAAGGAAGGCACAATGAGCGACGAAGAGCTCAAAAAGGTTGCCAACGAGGTAAGGAAGGGCATCGTCACCGGCGTGCACGCTGCCAAGTCCGGCCATCCGGGCGGTTCGCTCGGCGCTGCCGACATCATGACCTATCTGTACTTTGAGGAAATGAACGTCGACCCGGCCGATCCCCGCAAGGCCGATCGCGACCGTTTTGTGCTCTCCAAGGGCCATTGCGCTCCGGGCCTGTACGCCGTGCTCGCCGAGCGTGGGTTCTTCCCCAAGGAGGATCTCGAGACGCTGCGCCATATCGGCAGCCACCTGCAAGGTCATCCCAACATGAACGACACCCCGGGTGTCGACATGTCCACCGGTTCGCTCGGCCAAGGCATCTCCGCCGCCGTCGGGATGGCGCTCGCCGCCAAGCACTGGGGCGACGACTATCGTACCTACGCCCTGCTGGGTGACGGCGAGAGCGAGGAGGGCCAGGTCTGGGAGGCGGCCATGTTTGCCGGCAACCAGCAGCTCGACAACCTCTGCGTAATCGTCGACCACAACGGCCTGCAGATCGATGGTCCCGTCGAGGAGGTCAACGATCCCATGCCGCTCGCCGACAAGTTCCGCGCCTTCAAGTTCCACGTGGTGGGGCTGGCTGACGGCAACGATTTCGACCAGATCCGCGCCGCCTTCGCCGAGGCTCGTGCCACCAAGGGCCAGCCGACCGCGATTATCGCCGAGACCACGAAGGGCAAGGGCGTCTCCTTTATGGAGAACCAGGTTGGTTGGCACGGCAAGGCCCCCAACGATGAACAGTTTGAGCAGGCCATGGCAGAGCTCACGGCCGCCGGAGAGGAGCTCTAGGATGGCAGACGTCAAGAAAATCGCCACGCGCGTAAGCTACGGCGAGGCCCTCGTCGAGCTCGCCAACGAGCACGACGACTTTGTGGTCCTCGACGCCGACCTGGCCGCCGCCACGCAGACCGGCAAGTTCAAGGCAGCCTGCCCCGATCGTTTCTTTGATGTGGGCATTGCCGAGAGCAACCTGATGGGCGTCGCCGCCGGTATCGCAACCACCGGTCGCGTTGCCTTCGCGAGCACCTTTGCCATGTTTGCCGCCGGCCGTGCCTTTGAGCAGGTCCGCAACTCCATCGGCTACCCGCACCTCAACGTTAAGATCGGCGCCACGCACGCCGGCATCTCGGTGGGCGAGGACGGCGCTACGCACCAGTGCTGCGAGGATATCGCCCTGATGCGTGTCATCCCCGGCATGACCGTGATCGTTCCCGCCGACGACGTCGAGGCTCGTGCCGTGACGCGTGCCGCTTACGAGTGCGACGGCCCCGTGTACATGCGCTTCGCTCGTCTGGCCTCGCCGGTCATCAACGACCCCGAGACCTATAAGTTCGAGCTGGGCCGCGGTATCGTCATGCGCGAGGGCGCCGACGTGACCATCATCGCCTGCGGTCTGATGGTCGGCGAGGCCCTCGAGGCCGCCGAGCAGCTCGCCGCCGAGGGCATCGACGCCGAGGTCATCAACATGCACACCATCAAGCCCATCGATGCCGACCTGATCGTCAAGAGTGCAACCAAGACCGGCCACGTCGTGACCGTCGAGGAGCACTCCGTGATCGGCGGCCTGGGCAGTGCCGTCGCCGATGTCCTGTGCGAGCAGTGCCCGACGCCACTCAAGAAGATCGGCGTCAACGACACCTTCGGCGAGTCCGGCCCGGGCGCCGAGCTCCTGCACAAGTACGGCCTGGACGCCGCCAACATCGTGGCAACCACCAAGGAGTTCTTGGCATAAGGCAAGGCGGATCTCAAGGACTGCTTCGCCAGAACTATAAAACTGTTTCGCCATTACTATGGAAACCCGGCAGGGGCGCTCTCTTGGAGAGCGCCCCTGTTTCAGTGTTCAAGACTTTAGTCTGCTGGGCGCGCAGCGGCCAGCTTCAACCCACCCGCTATGCGGGTGGAGACAAACGGCTTTACAAAGCCACCCCTCCGACCGATATTGACGATTGTTCAGGCCGTCAAGAATTCGAGTCGAAGGGGTGGTCGCCATGG
>JAIHTM010000395.1 GCA_022713905.1 Collinsella sp. | reverse complement strand
AAATTTTATATCTAATTTTCGATTATCCGCATAAACACTATACTTTCAAGTATTTTGAAGTATAGAAAAAACTCATTTTACCACGAATTTACCACGATTGAATGAGCCTTGATATGACCTATAAAATAACACCCAAAAGACATCATTACACCTAAATGGTGTCTTTTTAAAAAGCAGTCAATCCTAAAACTAACTGCTTTGTGTATATGGATATGAAATTGTAAACTAGAAGCTGTTTATTTTTTCTTTTTAGGTTTTGGCGTTGGTAGTTCATCATACATCACATCAAATAACCCCGTCAGAAAATCTCTATTATCAATTTCTTCCACCAATAACATTTCTTTGGCATTTTCGTATGGAATTTCATAAGTAACTGTTGGCATATAAGAAATTGCAGACTTTGTTGGTTTTACCAGTAACCTATCATCATATATACCGCCAACGATTTTTCCACGATAATAGATAATAAATTCTCCCATCATTGCACGATATGTTATTTCTTGTAATTCTGATAATTGTTCTAAAACAAATTGTAAATAATCTTTACTTGAAGCCATTTCTAAATCTCCAATCTTGAATTTTATTATTCCAATGCTTTCTTTAAGTCCAGAACAAATTGCTTTTGTTGTTTTTTCAAATAGGTTTTTACAAAAGGTTTCATAAACCACTTTTTAGGTATCACATTTTCTGTAAAGTCTATTTGTGTTTCATTCCCTTTGTCTGTAAAAATACCAATCCAGTGACCTTTCATGTTGCTATTATCCATATCAAATTCCCAGCGTTTATATGGTTCTACAACGGTAACGGTAAATGTAGTAGCATATCCATTTTTTGTGTATTCAATAAATTGTTTGTCATTTATTATTTCTGTTTTGCTCAAATCACTTCGCCATGAGTTATATTTATCAACAGCTAAAACAATGTTCCAAACTTTTTGAATATCATTACTAATAATTGTATTTATATTTGAAATTGCCACTTTTTCATTTCCCCTTTTTAAATTACCGTTTATCGTTTTTTCATATCCACATTATAACATTCTCATATCACCACCACAATAAAATGTTATGCACCGATAATCTTATTGAACAGCTCTAACAGACACCATTTCATCACTCCAATCTGAAATTTTGGCAAGAAAAAAGCAGTCAATCATAAGACTAACTGCTTTGTGTAGATATGAACTTATAAAATATTTAGTTTATGATATTGCAACATCATTTAATGTCCTCTGTGTTTTGCTTTTTTCTTTTGTTGCTTCAACTTAAACTTTTGTTCTGCGTCCATTTGCTTTTTATGTTTGGAATTAGATTTATATTCTTCTTTTTTTAATTCATGTTGTAATTTTAAAGCTTGTTGCGATTTTGTCCCAATTCCATTGTTCTGTAATTGTTTTGTTTCTTTACATCTCTAAGAACTCTTTTAGGATTTTTCTTATCCTTTTTTACAATCGTTTCAACTGCTGGACTAAATTGTAAATCATAATAATGTTTCAACACAATTCGTATATCAATTTATTTTTTAGCATGTCGGACAATACAGTAAATCAACCACTCTATGGCTAAGATACCAAGGTAGAAAAGCGCCCATACGGAAAAACTAATCAGCTTTACTCCTAGTGTCTGTACAGTTCCATGCCCGTCCACTGTTCTTATGAAAAGGAATACACTAATGCATAAGAACAATATGAATTGAATGATTTGGAAAATTCTCCAACCTTTGTTTTCCACAATCACCCTCCTGTAACCCCAATCTCTATATGCTGATTCCACCATTATAAGCCGCCCTTGGTGAAATGTCAGGCGCCCCGTTGTCTAATTGAAAGTGCAACACCCGTTGGATTGGAGATTGTCCGGATAACCAGTCCGAAGGGCAGATTCTAGTGGTGGTTGCAACACCTGAGGTTTGAGCGGCCTTCCATGGTCACGTTGTCGGTTGTTGAGGTTATCACGCGGCGTCGAGCAGTTCG
>JAIHTM010000394.1 GCA_022713905.1 Collinsella sp. | reverse complement strand
CGCTGGCGATACCCTCTTCGATGGCCTGGTGCATGGCGTCGCGAATCCAGTCCTTCTTGGCGAACTCGAAGTTGAAGATCTGTCCCAGATCGTCGGGACTGGCGTACAGGTACTGGCGGTTGGGTTGCACCCATGCCTCGGCCACGGCGAACGCCGGAGGATTGTACTCGTTGAAGACCTTGCGCCACTCGTGGTAGATCTCATGCACTTCGTCGCGGTCGATTACCGGGTGCGTGCCGTCATCCGGCTGGTCGGACGTGCACCACACCACGTAGTCGTCGAGATCGTCGCGGTCGAGATCCTTGGCCAAACCGTGGGCCACATCCACGCGGAAACCATCGGCACCGTGGTCGAGCCAGAAGCGCAGCGTGGTGAGGAAGTCGTCGCGTACCTCGCGGTTGTTCCAGTTCCAGTCGGACTGCTCCTTGGTGAACATGTGCAGGTACCACTGGCCGTCGGGCACGCGGGTCCAGGCCGGGCCGCCGAAGTGGTTCTCCCAGTTGGTGGGCGGCTGGTCGCCGTTCGAGCCTTTGCCGTCGCGGAAGATGTAGCGGTCGCGTTCGGGGGAGCCGGGGGTGTCTGTTTCCACGGTGTCCCGGGCATTGCGAGGGCTTGATAAAGTCAACCCTGAGACTCGCGCCAAAGTGGAGGCGGCTGCCGAACGCCTGCATTTCTCGTTCTCGAAAACGGCATTCTCGCTGGCCAGCGGCAAATCCATGCGTGTGGCCGTGCTTATGCCCAACGAAATCAGCAGCTGGTTCAACGCGCATACCTTTGAAGGTATTTACGAGGTGCTTTCGCGCGAGGGATATGACGTGGTGCCCTATGTGATGTGGGGCGACGCTGACCTTGAACGGTTTTTCCATACCCTGCCCGGCACGCAGAACATCGATGCCGTGTTCATCGTCTCGTTCGTGTTGGACGTCGCCAAACAACGTGTGCTGTCCTCTCTGACGATACCAGTCGTCGGCATCAATACCCCCTCTACTGATGGGTTTGACGCCTCGGTGCGGATTGATGACATCGCCGCAATGCGTGGTGTGGTGCGGCTGCTGCGCTCGTTCGGCCATGAAAGCGTGGCATACGTGGAGCAGCCGATGCAGCCTTCCCCTTTCGTATGCAGCGACTCGGTGCGCATGGAAGGTTTCCTCAGAGCAGTTGACGATCAGAGGTACGACGACGGGCATGTGCTGGTGATTCCTTCTGTGGAACAGGCGACGATGGGTAATGAGGCTGCCGCCGTCTCTGACATCGCGGCGCAACTTATCGGTTCCGATACGCAACCCACCGGTATCTGTGTGGAGAATGACCGATGCGCGGTGTTGCTGCTCAAGGAACTGCGCCGGTTGGGGTGGCGTATCCCCGAAGAGGTTTCCCTGGTCGGCTTTGATGGTGAACCGCTGAGCGATGTGGCCGATTTGACCACGGTGCGTCAGGACCCATTGAGTGGCGGGCGGCTGGCTGCAAACAAGGCAATGGCTCTTATGCG
>JAIHTM010000056.1 GCA_022713905.1 Collinsella sp. | reverse complement strand
AGAAGCTGATCGCTTTTCGCGATTCAGATGTTATCAAGGTCGTCACCGGCATGCGGCGATGCGGCAAGTCAACGTTGCTCGACATGATGCGCTCCCATCTTGCCAAAGACGGCGTACCGACCGAATGCCTTCTCTCTTTTCGAATGGAATCATTCGAGCTCGAGGGAATTCGCGATTGGCGCGAGCTTTACCGTCATGTCGTCGAGCGGATGCCGTCGAGTGGGAAGTGCTATCTCTTCTTTGATGAGCTTCAAGAAGTTTCCAGCTGGGAGAAAGCCATCAACGCGCTTCGCGTCGACAAAGACTGCGACATCTACATTACGGGCTCGAATGCGTTTTTGCTCTCCAGCGAAATAGCGACCCTAATCTCAGGAAGATACGTCGAAATCAGAATGCACCCGCTATCTTTCTCCGAATACCTCGACTTCCTTGGCCCGACCGAAGTCACGAGCAGATATGCCGTCTTTGGGAGGGAAGAAATCACCCCGCTCGACGAGTTGCTCGACCGATACCTTCAATTTGGAGGTCTCCCCTATCTCGCGATTTCCGGTCTGCCCGAACGAGAGATGAAGGACTACATCTGGAGCACCTACCAGACCATTGTCGGTCGCGACATCTTGGCCCGTGAGGCCCGCCGAGGACGGAGGGCCGTAACGAGCAGAGACCTACTCGACAGAGTTTGCGCCTACCTGGCAGACAACATCTCAAACCCAACATCGATCAACAAGATCGTCGGCTCTTTGAACGAAAGCGGGACCAAAACTTCGCACGGCGCCATCGACACCTGCGTGTCGGCGCTCGAAGAAACCTATATCTTCTCCCATGCCCTCCGCTTTGACATCAAAGGGCGCGAGGTGCTCAAAACCGGAGGAAAATACTATATCGAGGACCTTGGACTCCGCGCCTACCTCGACGGTTATCGCGGCAGCGATAGCGGACGCGCCCTCGAAAACGCCGTGTATAACCGCCTCGTCATCGATGGATATCGGGTTTTCACGGGACACATGCGAAATGCCGAGATTGATTTTATCGCCATCGGCGACGGGGCGGACCGCAAGTTTATCCAAGTCACGGACACCATTGATGAGGAAGCCACGCGCAATCGCGAACTGCGCCCCTTCGAGCTGAAATCGCTCGAGAAGGTTGCCGCCGGTTACGAGAAGATCCTCGTCGTCCGTCACGGCGATCACCCTACGGACATAGACGGCATCAGAATCGTTTCGGCTGTCGATTTTCTGCTTGGGCGCTTCTAGCATCGATGTCACCCATCGCGACGATTCGTTCATCGAAGACGGAATCGCTTGACCGATTATTCGAACCTGTCCCATACGACCGTCGCCCCACGGCATGGGCAAATATACCGCTGGAGGCGCTCGATAGGCCACGTCCTGCCGAGCGCCTCTCCTTCTAAAGCGATCTGGCCGAAACTCCGAAGCGCGAAACGTCGTTCCTCTGAGCCCCACCAACAAAAATCGAGTTATGCGGCCTCGCTGGGCCACGATGACACCCCTCAAAGCGCCAAACGCAACAAATTGACGCTAGATATTCCACAAACGTCCCGTATCGGCACCCACAGAGGTACGATACGGGACGTTTTTCAGCCGCATTGCGATCTTGACAGCAATCAGAGGCCGAATAACTCGATTTTTGTTGGTGGGGCCTATTAAAGGCGCGGACTACGGCAGGATATGGAAGCCGAGCGAGGCGATGTCCTTGGCAAAGCCGCGGACGGTGTCGAGCGAGACCTCGTACGGGTCGCGGCCGATGTTCTTGCGCTTGGCCAGGATGCTGTTGGGCACCGTGATGATCTGGCAGCCGCAGGCCTCCGCCTGGTAGATATTGATGAGCTCGCGCGTGGACGCCCACAGAACCTCGCAGTTGGGCTTGGCGGCGGCCTTCTCGACCGACTCCGTCATAAACGGAATGGGGTCGACGCCGGTATCGGCGATACGGCCGGCAAAGAGCGAAATGATGGACGGGGTCTCGGCGTCAACGGTCTCGACCATCTCGTCGACCTGCTCGGGCGTAAAGATGGTGGTGACATTGACCTTGATGCCGTCGGCCGAAAGCTTGCGCACCAACTCGGCGGTGGACTCGCCCTTGGTGGTCACGCACGGAATCTTGACGTAGACGTTCTCGGCCCAGGTAGCAATCTCGCGGGCCTCGACCTCCATGGTCTCGACGTCATCGGCAAAGACCTCAAACGACACGGACACATCGGTGATGTGGGCTAGGACCTCCTTGGCAAACGCGCGGTAATCCGTCACGCCGCCCTTCTTCATAAGGGACGGGTTGGTCGTGAAACCCTGAACGTTGCCGTTCTCGTACATGTCGAGCATGCCCTCGAGGTTTGCACCGTCAGCGAACACCTTGATTGCCATCTGCCTGATTCCTTTCGTTTGCATAAGGCCGGTAAACTGCTAAACACTTTACCTATGTTTATCAAGGCGTGAACTGCGGGTTTTTATCTTCTCGGCGAACGGTTTTACGGTTTTACCATTTTTATATCGACACCCCAGCAGCAAAACGTTTTTGCCATTCATTGCGTTTGATTCCGCTCACGGCGCAGAGACGATGCTTCGTCAATACGTTTTCACAACCACTTCAAAACAAAAAGCGGTGACGCCTCATTTGAGACGTCACCGCTTCCGTGTAGGAGCCGGTTATCGGAGCTCCGCCCGATTAGGGCTTAAAGTGTGCCTGGATTACTCTTCCTCAACGTGGTTGATCACAGCGCCCTTGGTGTGGATGAAGTTGGGGACAAAGGCGACGATCAGAAGGACAGCGAGAATCGCGTAGACACCGGTGGTACCGAAGGCCTCGGCAGCGCGGCCGAGCGTAATACCAATAACGGAGAAGTCGAAGTCGCCGAACGTAGTGTTCTTGAAGCCGAAGACGTCAAGAACAGGCAGGAGCAGAGCAGGGGCAAAGGTGATGAGCAGGCCGTTGACGAAAGCGCCAAGAGCTGCACCCTTGCGGCCACCGGTAGCATTGCCGTAGATGCCGGCGGTAGCACCGCAGAAGAAGTGAGGAACCATGCCCGGGATGATGAAGATACCGAGGGTAGCGCCCACGATGAACATACCGACCACGCCACCGATAAAGGAAGCGACAAAGCCGAGAATGACGGCGGTGGGAGCGTAGGGGAAGAAGACGGCGCAGTCGACGGCGGGGATGGCACCGGGGATCAGCTTGTTGGAGATGCCCTGGAAGGCCGGGACCAGGTCGGCGAGAATCATGCGGACGCCGTTGTAGACGATGGTGACGCCGACGGCGAAGGACAGAGCACAGGTCAGGGCGTAAACAATCACGTTGTCGCCGCCAGCAGTCTCAGTAACAACCGCAGGATCTGCGATGTAAGCGGCAAAAGCAGTCACCAGGTAGAAGAAGGCCATGGTAAGAGCCGTGGAGATGGTGGTGTCGCGCAGGAAGGCATACTTCTCGGGAACCTCGATCTTCTCTGTGCTGTTCTCCTCGGCGTCCTTAGCAAACAGCGTACCGACTGCAGCGGAGATATAGTAGGCAAGCGAGCCGAAGTGACCCATGGCGATCTCGTCGCCATCGGTAACCTTCTCGGTGAAACGCTGGCCGACGGCGGGAAGCATGGCGCTCACGAGGCCCAGGAACATACCGCCCACAATGATAAGCTGGACATCCTCGAAGCCAGATGCCTGCAGAACAGCAGACAGCAGGCAAGCCATGAACATGCTGTGATGGCCCGTCAGGAAGATGTACTTAAACTTGGTAAAGCGAGCAATGATAATGTTCACGACGTAGCCGAGAATCAGGATCATCATGGTCTGAACGCCGAGGACGCTCTGGGCCATCGAAACGACGACCTCGTTGTTGGGCACGACGCCGGTGATGTGGAAACCGGTCTCGATGAAGGTACCCAGCGGAGCAAGGTTCTCCTGAACAACAGCGGCGCCGGCAGACAGCATGATGTAGCCAAGGATCGGCTTCAGGGTGCCCGTCATCACCTTGTGGGCGGGACGCTTAAGCGCGACAAGGCCGACAAAAGCGAACAGGCCCATAATCCATGCTGGCTTGGTCAGAATCGATTGGATAAACTCAAGTATGGGAAGGATGACTTGCATCTGGGCTTCCTTTCTTTTTAACGTGGGCGCGTTTCCCTCTTCCACAGGGAACCGCCCTTTTTTGTGCCGCTTTAGGCGTTAGCGGCGGCCGCCTTGATTGCCTCGAGGGCGTCTTCGCGGATCTTCTTCTTGTTCACATAGCTGCGAACGATCACGACGTTACCGTGAAGCTCGGGAGCGAGCTCCTTAACGGTGATGAACAGATCCGGATTTGCGGAAGAAGCACCGTTCAGGTCCATAGACTCAACGTCGGCCTTGATGCCCTCCTCCTCGCAAAGCTCCTCGACTTTGCCAGCGAGCATCAGGCTGGACCCGATGCCGTTTCCGCATACGGTGATGATATGCATGGCAACCTTCCTCTCCTACACGTGACGGTTTTCCCGTCTATCCAAAAGCGGCGACGCATCGCCGTGCCATTAAGGCCTAAAAGAATGAACGCATGGTCTCCAGAACTTGCTCGGGCGTATCGCACGCGCTGAGCTTGGCAACGCAGTCCTCATCCTCGAACATCTGCGAAAGCTCCGCCAAGCAGCCAAGATGGGCCTTGGGGTCGGGCGCGCAGATGCCCACGAGCACGTGAACCGGATCGAAATCCTCATGTCCAAACGCAACCGCAGGATCAAGCGTGACGATGCAGATTCCCGCTTCGCTCACGTTGCCATCGGCCTGGGCATGGGGCATGGCGATGCCCTCTTCAAGAACCATATAGGGACCGAATTTGTGAACCGATGAAATCATGGCGTCGACATAGCTCTGGTCGCATTTGCCGGCGTCTACGAGCAATTTGCCGCACGCCTTGATCGCTTCCTCCCAATCGGAGGCCTCGACATGGCAGGCAACAAGCTCGGGCTTAAGAAGATCGGTCAGCATGCTCGCCCCCTACTCCTCGGGCAGGATATGAAAACCAAGCGCCTGAATGTCGCGGGCAAAGCCCTTGACCGTATCAAGCGAGTACTCAAGCAAATCTTTCCCGAAATTCTTGCGCTTGGCAAGAAGGGCATTGGGGACCGTAATGATCTGGCAGCCAACAGACTCTGCCTGGAAGATGTTGAGCACCTCACGCGTGGATGCCCAGAGAACCTCGGCGGCGGGCTTGACGGCAGCCTTCTTTACGGACTCCGCCATGAGGGGCAGCGGATCGACACCGGTATCGGCGATTCGGCCGGCAAAGATAGACAGAATAGAGGGGGTCTCGGCAGAGACGGCATCGACGAACTCGTCGACCTGCTCGGGCGTGAAGATGGTGGTGACATTCACCTTGATGCCATCGGCGGAAAGGCGCTTGACCAGCGCGGCGGTGGACTCGCCCTTGGTGTTGAGCGCCGGAATCTTAACGTAGACGTTGTCCGCCCAGGTTGCGATCTCGCGAGCCTCGGCCTCCATACCAGCCTCGTCGTCGGCGAACACCTCAAAAGAGACCGACACATCGGTGATGTGCTCAAGAACCGTCTTGGCAAAAGCACGGTAGTCAGTCACGCCACCGGCCTTCATAAGGGAAGGATTGGTCGTGAAGCCCTGAACGTTGCCATTGTCGTGCATGTCAAGCATGCCCTCGAGGTTAGCGCCGTCGGCAAACACCTTGATCGCCATGTTGGTCCTTTCTCATCTAGCATTATTGCTATCGAAAGCCTTTTTCTTTGTTTCAAAAGCTTTTCGGCTTTCTTTTATAAACTACTTCAAAAGATATCGAAAGCTCAATTGCCAACTTTCCGTGAACGGTCGATTATCGGGCGTGAACGTATCTCACTTTTTTTCGAACACCTTTCAGGCAAGACTCTTTACTGGCTGTTGCAGGCATTCTGCACGTCAGGCCAACTACTAATTACAAATAAAAGCAAGGCGTGTCATTCATCTCGTTCGCTCGATTTCGCCTTGTTCTTTTCATATCGATACGTTATATTTCGATTACGAAAGGCATTTCTTTTGCCTTTCGTTCAAAAGGAGCGACTTATGGCATCAACTTCAGACCTTTCCCCGGCCGAACGTCAGCGATTTATCATGAACTGGCTGGCCGAAAAGCCAAATATCTCGGTATCCGACATCGTTCGCCGCTTTTCGGTTTCGGAAGTTACCGCGCGACACGACCTCGTCTCGCTGGAATCGGAAGGCAAATTGCGTCGCGTACGTGGCGGAGCGGTATCGCTTTCTCGTTCCAATGCCATTTCGTATCCCGAAGAGCGCATCAATGTCCAAGTCGAGGCCAAGGAGGCAATCGCCGCGACCGCAGCAACTCTTGTTGACGATGGCGACGTTCTGGTGATCGACATCGGCACCACGGCCTTTTACTTCACTAAGGCCCTCATGGACAAACGCGATATCACCATCATCACCGGCGATCTTGCTATCGCAAACTATGCCAGCTTTAATCTGCCCAATGCTTCGGTAGTGCTGTTAGGCGGCTCCGTGCGAAAGGGTCACCTTTATCTCGCGGGCGCGCTAACGCTCGACTGCATGAGCAAGCTTCATGCCGACAAGGCATTTGTCAGCGCGGACGGATTCCATCCCGACCACGGCTTTACCGTCGAGCATGACTTCTCGGCCATGATCAAGAGCATGTATCTGACCAACTCAAACCAGGGCTATATGATGGTTGACCAGGGAAAGTTCAACAAGACCAGTTTTTATCAGTCCGCGGTTCGCCCACATCGAGGGCGAACCGGCCATTTATTAAATCAAGCCGAAGTGGCGCATCGCCGTAACCGTGCCGTCGTGTGCGACGTCGTCGGTTACGTAGTCGGCGACTGCCTTGACCTCGGGCATGGCGTTGCCCATGGCGACAGCCGTCTCGACGGCAGCGAGCATGCCCAGGTCGTTGCCCGAATCGCCAAAGCCAAAGGTGCGCGCATTTCCCTCGCGGCCCAGATACGCCAGCGCTCGCGCCACGCCCACGCCCTTGTTGATGCCCTTGGGGCTCAGCTCGCGATTCTGGCCACCGGTGTTGCAGGCCTCAAAATAGCGCTCGATAAAGCCGTCATCGTTGGCAACGCGAGCCAAACTGGGCACATTGAGGCATACCTTGCCCACGCGCAGACTGCCGTCGACGCGCATTTCCTCGGCGCTGTGCACCACAGAAGTGCCGATCAGAGACGACTGCTCAACACCCGCGGGTTCCAGGGCAAAAGTAGCCACGTTGGTCTCGAAAAAGGCCTCAATCCCTGCCGCGGCCATACGGCGTGCAAGCTCCTCGATAACGTCCTCGCCAAAGCAGTCCTCATGCACCACGCGGCCCTCGACCTCGAGCGTGGCGCCCGCCATGGCAACGACGCCCGCGGGGTCGAGCGCACGCAAGCTGTCCGCGATGAGCCACAGGGGGCGACCCGTGCAGATAAACGCCTTGTGCCCCGCGTCGCGCAGACGATGAAACGCCTCGACGACCATCTGCGAGGGGCGAACCGCCGAAAAGTCCTTATCGGTCATATCGTCGGGATCGAACGACGTCAGCGTGCCGTCCACGTCAAAAAAGAGCACGGCGGAATCGGGGCACGCATCAATCATATGGGTTCCTTTCGAGGATAAGGGCAAACGAAGCATCCATCATATAATGAAGCGACGCAACCAGAGAGGTCACCCATGGAATTTTACGCAAGCTGCCCCGAGGGCTTTGAGTCCGCACTCGCCGATGAGCTTAAACGCCTCGGGCTTTCGCATGTTCGCCGGCTGAAGGGCCGCGCTACATTTGAGGGCGAGCTCGAGCAAGGCTACCGAGCATGCCTGTGGTCGCGCCTGGCGAGCCGCGTGTTCGTGGTGCTCGGGCGCTTTGAGGCGCAGAATGCCGATGAACTGTACGATAGCGTTTACGACATCGCCTGGGAGAGCATCGTCCGCCCCGGCGCCACCATCGCCATCACAGCCCGCGGCGTGACCGAGCAGCTGCGCAACACGCGCTTCTCGGCCCTGCGCGCCAAAGACGCGCTGTGCGACCGTCTGGCCGAGACCACGGGCCATCGCGCCGACGTCGATGCTGCCGACCCCGACGTTCACCTGCTGCTTTCGCTGCGCCAGCGCCGCGCGAGCATCAGCCTGGACCTTTCAGGCGACCCGCTGTTCAAACGCCTGCCGCCCGCAGCGACCCGCGCCGGCGAGGGCGCGCACGTGCTGCGCCCCGACTACGCCGCCCTGGTGCTGGCGCAGGTCGGCTGGACCGCACTGTGCGAGCGCGAGCTGACGGCCGACGACTACGAGAACGAGGCCCTGCCCACGCTGGTCGATGCCTCGTGCGCCGGCGGCGGTCTGCTGCTGGAGGCCGTGAATATTCTGACCGACCGCGCCCCGGGCGCCGCACGCGAGCGCTGGGGCTTTGAGGGCTGGCAGCTGCACGACGCCGCTCTGTGGGAGCAGTTGCTTACCGAGGCACGCGAGCGCGAGACGGCAGCACGCGAGCGCCAGGCACGCATCGTGGCCGCGGATGTTGACCCCGCCGCCCGCAAGACCGCCGAGCGCATGGTCAAGTGCGCCGGCTACAAGCGCTTTGTCGATTTTTGCGCCGCCAAGTCCGCAACCGTACTGGACCACGCGGGCGCCGTCGCCGGCGCCGCCGTGGTCGCAGACACCACCGAGACCCCGCTTTCGCTCATGCACGACGCCATGACGCTGGTCGGTGAGCTGCGCCGCGCGCCCGAGCTTGCCGCGGCGCAGCTCGCCGCGCTCACCCGCGACGGATTGCTGGCCCGCGCGCTCCACGCCGAGCCCGAGTGCGCGATCGCCGTCATGCCCAACAACGAGGAGGCGACCGTCGAAGTCTGGCCCTCGCTCGACCACGCCGCCGCGGCGTTTGAGGCTTCGACCAGTGCGGATGCCGAGGCCGAGGTTGCGGATGCCAACGAAGTCAACGACAACGCCGCCAACACCCCCATGCCCGAACCTGCCGCCACGCTCGACCTGGGCGACGGCAAGCCGCTGCCCGTGCTCATCCCCGAGTCGGAGCAGTTCGCCAACCGTCTGCGCAAGAACGCCCGCCTGCGTCGCAAGTGGGCCAAGCGCGAGGGCGTGAGCTGCTACCGCGTCTACGATGCCGACCTACCCGATTACTCCGCCGCCATCGACCTGTACGAGGGCTGTCCGCAGACGCCGGGCCGCTGGCTCGTCATCGCCGAATACGCCGCGCCCAAGACCATCGACCCCGCACTGGCCCAGGCCCGCATGCTCGACATCTTGGCCATCGCACCGCGCATCCTGGATGTTCCGGCCGAGCACGTGCACGCCAAGGCCCGCATGCGCTCACGCGGCGGCTCGCAGTACGGCAAGCAGGGCGCCGGCAAGGGCGGCTCGAGCGAGCGCGCTAACATCGCACGTCGCCGTCTGCCGCTCATCGAAGAAGGCGGGCTCACCTTTGCCGTCAACTTTGACGACTACCTGGATGTGGGCATCTTCTTGGATCACCGCGTCACCCGCAACCTAGTGCGCGAGCACGCCAAACAGGCGCGCCGCTTCCTCAACCTGTTCGCCTACACCGGCACCGCCACCTGCTATGCGGCCGACGGCGGCGTCGAGGAAACCGTGACAGTCGACCTTTCCAACACCTACCTGGACTGGGCCGAGCGCAATATGCGCCAGAACGGCTTTGTTGGTCCGCAGCATCATTTTGTGCGCGACGACGTGCTCGCCTGGATTCGCGACCAGCGCCAGACGCGCAACCGCTGGGACCTGATCTTTGTCGACCCGCCCACGTTCTCGAACTCGTCAAAGATGGGCCGCCGTACCTGGGATGTCCAGCGCGACCATGTTGAGCTTTTGGCCGGCGTATCGCGCCTGCTCGCACAGGGCGGCCACGCCATCTTTAGCTGCAACCTGCGCGGCTTCCGCCCCGAGACGCGCAAGCTCGCGCGCGCGGGCGTCGTGCTACAGGACATTACGACGCAGACCATCCCCGAGGACTTCGCGCGCAACCAGAAGGTGCACCACTGCTATATCGTGCGCCGCCTGCCCATCGAGGACGCCATGGCCGAGGTCGGCTTTAGCGCCGAGGAGATTGCCGAGCGAACCGAGGAGCTGCGCAACCCCGAGGCCCGCAAGCCTCGCGCGGCAGCGCCCGCGCACGCGCAGGCAGGCGACCAGGGGCCGCACGGCAACGGCAAGTCCAACTTTGCTGGCAAACCCTCCCCTGCCGGCAAGTCCAAAAAGAAGAAGTTCTACGCCAGCAAGCCCAAGGGCAAATAGACAACGTTGCGGTGGAATACGGACCTTTTGCCTGGAATTAGGCAAATTTAGACCGTATTTCACCGCAACTCATATTGGGATGGCGGATGCCGACCTATCCCTGGATGACCAATCGGTAACCAATACCCACGTGCGTCTGGATATAGCGCGGATGCGCGGGGTCGGACTCAATCTTCTTACGCAGCGTACCCATAAAGACACGCAGGCTCGCCAGGTCGCTCTTGGTCGCCGTACCCCAAATCTCGTGCAAAATAAACTGGTGCGTCAGCACCTTGTCGGCGTTATGCGCCAGCAAGCAGAGCAACTTGTACTCGATCGGCGTCAGGTGCAGCTCCTCGCCATCCATCGTGGCGATGCCGGCATCAAAATCGATATGCAGCTCACCGGTATCGAACGAGCCCTCGGAGACAACGCCGCCCGTCTGCGCATACGAAAGGCGCCTGAGCGTCGTGCGAATGCGCGCGAGCAGTTCCTCAACCGAAAACGGCTTGGTCAGATAGTCGTCGGCACCGGCATCGAGCGCGCGGATTTTGTCCGCATCCTCGCTGCGCGCCGAGACCACGATAATCGGCATGCCCGACCATGCGCGCACCGACTCCACCACCTTGACGCCGTCCATATCGGGCAGGCCCAGATCGAGCAGCACAATGCTCGGCGTCTGCGACGAGGCGGCGGCGATAGCGGCATGGGCGGTCTCCACAGCCATATGGCGCAAGCCGTGCGCCTCGAGCGCGGCAACGATAAGATTGCGGACGGCGGGGTCGTCCTCAACGACCAAGATGAGCGGTTTTACGGCAGAGTTCGACACAGCGCTACTCCTTATCAAACGAAACGTCGGCGGCGGGAAGTTCAATCGTAAAGACCGAACCGTGCGGGTCCACCGCGGCAACCTCTATGCTACCGCCATGTGCCAACGCAATGGAGCGGCAGAGCGAAAGACCCAGGCCCACGCTGCGGTGGCTGTCGGCCAGACCATGGTTGGCGGTATAGAACGACTCGAAGATCCGCTCGCGATCCTCGGGTGCGATGCCCGGACCATCATCGGCCACCGAGCACGCCACGCGTCCATCGTCGACGCTAATCGAAATCATGATATGCGAGCCCGCGGGCGTATAGGTGATGGCGTTGTTCACCAGATTGACCACCAGCTGCACCATCAGGCGCGCATCGACATTGACGAGCGCCGGCTCATCGCACGCCACCACCTTAAGGTCGTGCTCGCGCACGGCCGGATTTACGTGGCGCAGCGCCTCCTCGACGATATCGTCCATGAGCTCGAGCGTTGTCGACAGATGCATGCCGCCGCCCTCGAGCTTGGTGATGGCGAGCAGGTTCTCGACGGTGGCGTTGAGCCATTGCGCATCCGAGCGAATGGACAAGAGCAGGCCGCGGCGCGTCTGGGCATCGAGCACCGCGGTGCCGGTCGAGCCCTGATCGAGCAGGACATCGGCATTGCCCGAAATACTGGTGAGCGGCGTACGCAGATCGTGCGAGATGGAGCGCAGCAGGTTGGCGCGCAGCTGTTCGTTTTTGGCGAGCACCGCCGCCTCCTCGCGGGCCTCCATGGCGCGGGCGCGATCGAGTGCCAGCTCGCCTTCGCTCACGATGGCATCGGCAAGTGTTCGCTCCTCGTGCGTCAGCACGTCGGGCTCGGCAACGATAGCCAGCACGCCCACCACCGAGGCGGGGTCGCCCGAGCGCGCGAAGCCGTCGCCTGTGCGAACCGTCAGGTAGATGCCATAAAACGCCGAGCCGCCAAACGTGGCGTCGAGCGGCGTTCCCACATAGGCGGACGCCGAGAGCCGCGGCGGCATCTGCGGCGCCAGTTCGTGCACCGGTGCGGCATCGCCCACGGCCGTGTATGTCGCACGCGGCAGCAGGTCATCGCCCTCGGCGTCGGCGCTGTACCACACGACCGGACAGCCCGAAAGACGCGCCAGCTGCGTTGCCATGGCATGGACAATCTGCTGCTGATCGGCGCACCGCTGCAGCATGCGGTTGGTCTCGAGCACCATATGCGTGCGGCGGTCGCTGGCGGCAGCCTGTGCCAAGGCACGGCGCAGGGCCAACGCAATCGAGCTCGACACAAGCGAGACCACGAACATGATGAAGAACATACCGGGATAGCCGCGGTCGATAAGCGACAGCGAATAGCGCGGGTCGACAAACAAGAAGTTGTAGAGCGCCACGGCGGCAGCCGAGCTCAGCAAGCAATACAGGCGACTCCAGGTAAAGAATGCGCACAGCTGAACGGCGAACACATAGACGATCATGATGCTCGGCGCGAGACCCGGATGGTCGAGCAGCGCGCCCATAATCGTCGCCGCGACCAGCAGCCCCACCGATACGCAGGCGTCATACAGAGGAGTGCGGCGCGTCAGCGTTGTGCGCCGCCACCAAAAGCTATCGGCAATATCGCCGTCCGTACGAACGTCCATCAGTGCCCCGCCCCTCTCTCGAAAACAAAAACCACCACAAAGGGACTGGCACCTTTGTGGTGGTTTCCCTTGTGGTGGTTCCAAGTGTATAGCCTTTGCAACCTGCGGTCGCTAGACAAACAGCACGTGCGCGAGCAGGGCACACACGCACACCGCTCCAAATACTAGTGCCACAATCGAGATCACGCGGTCGGCCATGTCCATGTTGGCGCGATTCGTAAAGAACCGATCTTCGGCGGCGTCGACGCGCGCCTCACGCACCATTTCGACCACCGCCTCACGGCCATCGAGCGCCTTTGTATCCATGTTTACCTCCCCGGCCTCAATCTTGTCCATCGAAAACCAACTCCATGCAGCCTGTCGGCGACTACGGCCGCTCGTTGGGGGCCAGGCGCTGCATCTTATTCACAGCCTTGAACTTGGTGAACAGCGGCACGTACTCAAAGCTCACGTTGGAGTTCTCCAGGCCGTACCAACGCGCAGGCGTGCCGGCGGCGCGACGGATGATGTACTTGAGCGTGATGGCCGTACGCTCGCTGGGCTCCACATCGCTTTCGGGCGCCAGAAGCTTACGGATCAGGACGAACTTGAACGTGCCGATGTTACCCGGATCCTTGTAGACCGAGTAGTCATGCGTCTGCGGCGGCAACTCGCCGGTGGCAGCCAGGTCCTGAACAACCTGACGCAGGTAGGCATTGACGCGCTGGTTGATCTTGTAGCCCAGGTACAGATGCACGCGGAACACGTAGTCGGTGCCGAACGTCTCGACCGAATAGGCAAAGGTGTGCGGTTCGTCCATGGTCTCGACATTCACAAACCACCAGGCGCGGGCGCGCTTGGGATGCTTGTCCAAGATCGAGTAGACGATATCGCGGTCGATGTAGTCGGTATGGGTGTCCTTGGTCAGGTACACGACGTTGTCGCTCATGCGCTCGTAACGGTCGTCGTCACGCAGGCGCTTGAGCTGCGGCAGGTAGCTGCGCAGCGGCAGCAGCGTAAACTGGCGCTGCTCGACCGCCGTGCCGTTGTACCAGCACACCATAATGCCCATGATGAGTGCAGCCATGAGGATGGTGAAGTAGCCGCCGTGGAAGAACTTGGTGAGCGAACTCACGAAGAAGAAGCCTTCGAGCAAAAGGAAGAAGGCCGCGAAGATCCACGGAGCAACCTTGAGTTTGCGCTCCTCGTGCAGGTAGAAGAAGAGCAGCATCGTGGTGCACATCATAGTCAGCGTAATGGCAAGGCCGTAGGCGGCTTCCATATGCGCCGAGTTCTGGAACAGCAGCACCACGATGACGCAGCCCACGAGCATGACGTTGTTGACCATGGGAATATAAAGCTGGCCTTTGGTCTCAGCAGGGTAGAAAACCTGCATGTGCGGCATAAGGTCCAGGCGGCTGGCCTCGGACACAAGCGAGAATGCGCCGGTGATGAGCGCCTGCGAGGCGATGATGGCCGCAACGGTGGAAAGGCCGACGGCAAAGGGACGCAGGCCCGGGGTGAGCATCTGGTAGAAGGGGTTGAGGTCGGCGATACCCATGAGCTCGGGGTTGGCGGCGTTGTTGATAAGCCAAGCGCCCTGGCCCATATAGGAAAGCAGCAGGCAGCACTTAACGAACGGCCAGGTAGCGTAGATGTTGCCGCGGCCCACGTGGCCCATGTCGGAATAGAGCGCCTCGGCACCGGTGGTGGCAAGGAAGCAGCTGCCCAGAATCATGATGCCCGCGTGGTTGTTGGGGCTCAACAAAAAGCCGATGCCACGCAGCGGGTTGAGGCACAGCAGCACCGCGGGGTACTGGAAGACAAAGAACAGACCCGTGCCGCCCAAGAACAGGAACCACAGCGTCATGATGGGGCCAAAAGCGTGACCGATCTTGGCCGTACCGATACGTTGTACCAAGAAGAGCGCGATGATGATGGCAAGCGTGATGGCCACGACGCGGCCCTGATCGTCACCCAACACGGCATGGACCGCCGGGATGGTGCGCAGGCCCTCGATGGCCGTGGTAACGGTAACGGCCGGCGTCAGGATGCCGTCGGCGAGCAACGCGGCGCCACCCAGCATAGCGGGGATGATAAGCCACTTGCCGCAACGCTTGACCAGGCTGTACAGGGCAAAGATGCCGCCCTCGCCATGGTTATCGGCGCGCAGCGAGATGAGCACATACTTGATGGTGGTCAGCAGCGTGACCGTCCACACGACAAGGGAGAGCGCGCCGAGCACGAACTCCTCCGTGACGCTTCCGATGCCGCCGTTGCCGGCAACGAGCGCCTTGGTTACATACATGGGGCTGGTGCCGATATCGCCGTACACCACGCCCAGCGTGACGAGCATCGCCGAGATGCTCACAGGAATCGCAGCGTGCGAGGCTGCCTCCTTGGCCTTTTGTTCCATAAGCCGGTTTCCTCCCAACTTTAATGTTCGAAGGAATTATAGGTAATCGGCCCATGTTTGAATGGCACTGTTTTCCCAGCTAAATAAACATTTATACGGCCTTTAGACCACCTCGGCGATATGGAATGTGACAAAGGGACTGTCCCTTTGTCACATTCGTCATTTTCCGAGCCAGTTTTTGAACCACCACTCCATGGAACGGCTCATCTCGGCCATAAAGGGACTGGTGTGTTTGCGGGTGTAGATATCCACCACGCGCTCCCCCACCTCGCGGGCATGCGGACGGAACATCGCGTCCATCTCGGCCACCTGCGCGTCCATGGTCGCGGCGCCGGCGCGGCAGTAGCGCTCCTCGTGCACCAGGTTCACCACGGGGTGCGCGATCGCCGGACGCTCCTTACGGGGCGTGCCGATGATGAGCATCGACAGCGGCATGGTATAGGGCGGCAGATCAAGCAGCTCGGCAACTTCCTCGGCATTCTCGACGATATCACCGATATAGCAGCTCCCCAGGCCCAGGGCCTCGGCGGCAACCACGGCGTTTTGAGCGGCGATCACGGCATCCTGCGCCGCGATGGCAAAGTCGCCCAGACCCGGTGCACGGCGGGGCGCCTTGCCCGTGCGCTCTACAAACTCGGGCTCAAAGCAGCCCACGTGCTCAAACAGATCGATCCACTTGGCATAGTCGACTACAAATATTAGTGCCCAGGGCGCGTTGGCAATCATGGGCTGGTGGTCGCACAGGTCGGCCAGACGGTCCAGCGTAGCTTGCTCGCGAATGCTTACGATGGAATACATCATCATGGCGCCCGCCGACGGCGCGCGACTCGCCGCATGCAGAATCGCTGCACGCTGCCCGTCGGTCACCGCCACGGGACGGTCGTCGTCATCACGCGCGAAGGCACGCGTAGACGAACGATGCTCCAAGATGTCCAGCACCGCATTGCCCGTAGTCTCGACCGGATAGCCGTACGTATCCACGACCGCAGCTCCGTCATCGCCCATGTCCGCCTTGCAAACCTGCTCGCTCATCGCCCTACCCTCGCCATTTCTTTAAGAAGCCTTTACGTTTCCGTGTAATTCCCGTCCATTATCGCGCAGGTCGCCACTACATTGCGCCACACCGCCACACGTGCGCGTTAATATGGCTGGTTGTTGTGCGCAGCCACCAATTGCAGCGCATATTTAGGTAACAATCGGGTAAACCCCCGCTTTCGTAGGTTTTAGTTTGTGAGGAGTCTCAGCATGTTCGCTGCCGCCATCTCGCTCGTCGGTCTTGCGGCGACCGTCTACCTTGTCTTGCGCGAGGCCAAGGCCATTCGCGCTCAGTCGGGCACCGTTGCCAAAAGCGCTCTTGGGTGGAGCGTCGCCTTCGGCCTGTTCCAGGTCTTTTTGACCGTTTGGGGCGCCATTGGCCTCGTCGCCCAAAACGAGCCGCTCGCCTTTGTGATGCTCATCCTGACCAACGCCATCCTCACCGGCTGCGCTTGGGCCAGCATCGCACGCGACCGCATCGCCCCGCGCGTCTTTGCGTTCGCCGCGCCCGACGCCCCCGCCCCCACCGGCAAGCTCGCCCGTCTGCGCGGCGCCTTTGTGGGCAAGCCACTCGTCGCCGCCGTCCTGTGTCTGCTGCTCGCCGGCGTCTTTGCGCTGCTGGGCATGGAAGTCTCGTCCAACCACGACTTTACCTGGGTCTACCCCCTGTGCATCCTGCTCGAGTGGGCCATCATCACCGTGCTCATGACCGGCTTGTTCTTCCTGTTCCAGCGCCACGGCGCAGCTCCGGCCGTCCTGGCCTTCGCCCTCTTTATCCTGGGCATTGCCGAGTTCTTCGTCATCACGTTTAAATCCATGCCCATCCAGCCGGGCGACCTTTCGGCCATCTCCACCGCCGCCGCGGTCGCCGGCACCGGCTACACCTTCTCGATCTCACTGTTCTGCGTGCTGTCCATGGGCTTTACCGCCATCGCCATGCTGCTGTGCGAGTACGCCGGCCTGGTGGCACCGCACCGTCAGAAGGGCGCCGCCAACGCCAAGCGCATGCTGCTCACCAACCTGCTCGTGGCGGTGCTGTGCCTGGGCGGCGTGACCGCGCATGTCACGCTCATCGACTACTACAACACCCTCGGCATCACCGTCTACACCTGGCGCCCGCTCGAGAGCTACTGGCGCGAGGGCTACCTGCCCGCTTTCATTAGCGCAGCGCAGTCCATCAAGCCGCCCAAACCCGCCGACTACTCCGTCGACGATGCCAAGGCCACGCTCAAAAAGTACGCCAAGGCCTACGACAAGTCCGACGCCGCCAAGAGTGACGAGCGCACCGCCGCAAAGGAGCAGTTCGACAGCGAGAAGCCCACGGTCATCGCCATCATGAACGAGACCTTCTCGGATCTGTCGATCTACCAGAACATGCGCGCCGGCTACGAGGGTCCGCAGTACTTTAAGAACCTGTCCAACTGCCTCAGCCGCGGCAAGCTCTACGTGAGCGCCTACGGCGGCGGCACCGCCAATACCGAGTTTGAGTTTATGACCGGCAACTCCATGGCCAACCTGGGCTCGGGCGTGTACCCCTACACCATCTACAACATGGAAACGACCGGGAATCTGGCAGAGCAGTTCAAGTCGCTCGGCTATTCCACCACCGCCATGCACCCCAACCACGCGACCAACTGGAACCGCGAGAACGTGTATAAGGACTTTAGCTTTGACCAGTTCCTGTCCATCAACGATTTCCAGGGCGCCGATACCCTGCGCGGTATGGTGACCGACCAGGCGACCTACGACAAGATTCTTGAGCTGCTCGACCAGAACGCCGATCCGCAGTTTATCTTCGACGTGACCATGCAGAACCACTCGGGCTACGACACGGGCCTGCTGCCGGCCGACAAGCAAATGCACCTGAACATCGACACGACCGACCTGGACGCTAAGACCGTCGAGGACGGCACGCTCTCCGATGTCGACGAGTATGTCTCGTGCATCGAGCAGTCCGACCAGGCGCTTCGCTACTTCCTCAACGCCCTGAGCAAGCTCGACCGTAAGGTAGTCGTGGTGTTCTGGGGCGACCACCAGCCGTTCTTCCCGTCCAAGTTCAACGACAAGTGGTTTACCGGCGAGGACGATGCCACGCACCAGGAACGTCTGTGGCAGACCGACTACATCATCTGGGCCAACTACGACGTTGCCGGCTGCGACCAGACGAGCGAGGTCGACGACCTGTCCACCAACTACCTGTCCACCCAGCTGATGCAGCTGATCGGTGCCCCGCTTTCCGACTATCAGAAGGCGCACATGACGCTGCGCGAGTCGCTGCCCGCCATCAACTCCGTGGGCTACGAGGACGCCAGCCTGCGCTGGGCACTCTCCTCCAACGTCACCGGCGATGACGCCGTTGCCGCCGCTGCCACCAAGGCGCGCGAGGATTACGCCAAGATGCAGTACTACGAAATGTTCCGCGACGGCAAGAACGTCTACACCGAGCACTTCCAGACCGAGGCCAACGAAACCGACCCCAACCTGGCACCGGGCACGACCAAGATCAAGTAGCGGGTCTATCCCGGTTCGTCTGCCCGGGCGGCGCGGAATGTAAGGTTCATCGCGAGTTCCGCACGAGCCGGAGAGCACTTAATGTGCTCTCCGTGCGAGCAGGACTGTCCGAGCAGGGAATCTTACATTCCGCGCCGCCCGGGCAGACGAACCGGGATAGACCCGCTACTTGA
>JAIHTM010000393.1 GCA_022713905.1 Collinsella sp. | reverse complement strand
GCGCGAGGAGACCACGACCCCCATCGCCAATCCGCAGCGGTCGCTCGGTGGGCTTATCGGCGGCGAGGCCAAACTCGTCGATTCCACCGGCCGCAACGATTTGAGCACGAGCCTGATGGGCACCGTTCAAACCGACGCCGTGGCCCGCGCGATGGCCGTGCTCGAGCGCTCCGCCACGATGGGAGTGATCGTCGCCGCCCCCACGGCAGGCTCCGCGGGTGTCGTGCCCGGCTGCGTGCTGGCGCTGGCCGATCACCTTCAGCTCGACGACGAGCAGGTCATGGACGCGCTCTACTGCGCAGCCGCCATCGGCCTCAACCTCACCACGAGCGCCTGCGTCGCCGGTGCCGAGGGCGGCTGCCAGGCCGAGGTGGGAAGCGCCGCCGCCATGGCAGCCGCCGCGCTGGTGCAGATGCTCGGCGGCACGCCCGAGCAGGCGCTCGACGCCAGTTCCATCGCGCTGAGTAACCTGCTGGGCCTCGTTTGTGACCCCGTCGGTGGCCTCGTGGAGGTGCCCTGCCAAAACCGCAACGCCATCGGCGTGGCAGCGGCCTTTAGCTCGGCACAACTCGCCCTCGCAGGCATTAAGAGCCTGGTGCCGTTTGACCAGATGGCACATGTCATGCTCTCAGTGGGCCACGCGTTGCCAGCAACGCTGCGCGAGACGGCAAAGGGTGGCATCGCGCAGGCTCCGGCCGCACTTTCGGCCTGTGCAAAATGCGGTGTGTGCGGATAGCGACTAAGTACGACTCAAAGGTGGGACATTTGTCCCACCTCTTTTGAATGCCACCGTTTCCGTACCACAAACAGCAGGGCAATCGCTATAATGCAAGCCCAGTAAAAACACGATGAGCCGCAAGGCGAAAATCGAAGGATATGCATACGATGTCGCAAAACGATCGAACTCAACTGATTCCCGATCCGCAGCAGCCGAGCAGGCACACCGGCGGCGTTCAGTCGCCGCGTCCTATTGCGCCGAGCCACGGTCAGCAGCGTGGTGCGGCAAACGCTTCGCAACGCCCGAACCAGCAGCGTCAGCAACGTCAGCAGCGCCAGGCAAACGGCAACGCGCCCAAGCAGCCCCCCACGCACGCTCGAGGCGATCGCGGCCCCGCACGCAAGTCCGCTGGCAACAATAAGTCGGGCAAAAAGACGACGTTCTTTGTCGTCCTGGGTCTCATCGTCATTGTCTATATCGTAGGCATCGTTGCGTTTTCGCAGCTAGCCTACCCCAACACCACCATCGCCGGCGTCGACGTCTCGTTCTCCAACGCTTCGTCTGCCGCCACCAAGGTCAACTCGGCATGGAAGCACTATAAGCTCACCGTGACAGGCGATGACTTTAGCTGGACCTATCAGCCCGAATCCGATGAGCCCATCGTCGATGGCGAAGCTGCCGCAAAAGAGATCATCAGCCACAACGAGACCTTCATATGGCCGGTCCGCCTTGTGGAATCCTTAAGCGGCAAGACCAAAACAACCTCTACCT
>JAIHTM010000392.1 GCA_022713905.1 Collinsella sp. | reverse complement strand
GTTCACTATGGTCAGCAGAGGCTGTATCACGCTGTTCAGCGACCATAGTGAACAGGTGATTAGTCATCTGAAACAGGAGATTGAACACCTGAACACCTTACTTTTGTCCAAGGATTCGCACATTGACAGCCTGAAACAGGCCATGCTCCTTCTTGAAAATCACCAGGCAAAATTAACTGAATCCCCGGCGCCATGGTGGAAATTCTGGAAAAAATCCTGATCCCGCCATGCTTCCATTTTGCTCTCCGGCCATTCCGGGGAGTTCCTGAACCTTCCCAAAAATCGTCAGATCCCTGAACGCTCCTCACCACTAAAAATACCCACACACTACGCAAAATTAAAATTTTGCAGATTCCTTATTTAAAACAATTGGTTAATGAAAAATTAATGTGCAGTGATGTGTTACAAAGTGCAGATCCAAGTCGTGGACGACTCTATGGCGAATCGTTTACGAATTGCCCACGATTCATATGTGAATCACGCTTTATTATCATGTTGTTATGATGAATCGACTCTTGATTCAATTCATCAATTTGGGCGTTTTTTGTTCATGGTGACTCTTGATTCAATTCACGATTCGAATCGCCGGTGAATCGTGTGGTGAGTCGTCCGGCGACTTGCCATAACGTGATTGCCGGCCGTCGACGAACCCGATTCCTGAACGTGCTGAAAACCGGTTTTCCGGCTGCGCCGGCAACGCCTCACGGCCACGCAATAAATTGCGTCCCCGTTCACCGTTTTCGGATCAGAAGAACGCCGGAAACAGGACTTACCCTGGCTGAATGGCGTGAATTTCCGCGCTATGCACTTGCGCGCATACTCATGCATGCCGTAAAAACAGAGCCTGCGCGTTTCTGGCGGGTTTTCGGGTGGTTTGTTGCCTGTTTTACCGGTTTCCCGTCAGAAACGTCCTGAGGCCGTTTTAGCGGTGCGTACAATTAAGGGATTATGGTAAATGGTGACTTGGTTAATCATAAACATCCTGGGGGATGGCATACACCAGTTGGATATCCGGTGCATCGTTGAGCCATCGACCTGATTTTTTCATTAAGTAGCCACCAATTTCTTCGGTAGTCAGCCGGGCATGAAACAATGCTTCATCATTGAACCAGCAGTCAGGGTGATAGATGAGATCCAGTGGGTTTGCCTTGAAATTAATCTCCAGTAACTGGAGTGCATAGCTGTGGTCAGATGCACTACCTTCTGCTTTGCGTATGGCGGATGACCTCGATTTTGACGATATTATTCTGGTGTTTCCTCCGGAATCCGGCCTAAAACCGCTGTATGTGATGTACCGTAGCTCTCGTAACATGCCCGGTACAGTGAGCGGCAAAGGGCAGAACGTTGGCAATAACTGGATGGGGGGGGCCAGTACCGGGGATGGTGCTCCTGTTCCTTCCCAGATTGCGGATAAATTACGCGGGAAGACTTTCGGTAGTTTTGATTCTTTCCGTCGGGCGTTCTGGAAAGCGGTTGCTGACGATTCTGC
>JAIHTM010000391.1 GCA_022713905.1 Collinsella sp. | reverse complement strand
CACCTCGCCCTTGAGCCAATCCCCGATAGGAGAGACCTTCTTGAGATTGCGCCGCCAGTACCCGTACTGGACGAACGCGCCACGACGCTGAATCGAATCTGCGGCACGCACGCCATCCGCACACCACGTGTTCTTGTCCAAGCCGATGTCGGCGCGGATGAAATCCCACATCTGCTCATACGACGGCTCAGGCAAACGCGCCGCCTCGATATATCGCAGCCGTTCGGGAGCCTGGAACACCGCATTGTTCAGCCAACGGTACAGCGACGGGTGCGGATACCTTTTGATTCTGGTCTGGAACTTCTGCTCGAAATAATCAAGCTCCTCGTCCACGAACCTCAAACCGGGCACATAGTACAGGTACGCGGGAACGACCTCGATGCCCATATCCCGCATCGCCAGCCACGCGGCTATGGAATCCTTGCCGCACGAAAACGCCAACAACACGGGCCTGCCATCAGCGGCCAGCTTCTCACGCACCGCCAGACTCGTACCCTGATTGCGGATAACCGTGGTCACTTCGGCCACCTCCTTCCCGTCATGCGAATAAACCGCGAACGCGAATAAAACTCAACACCGGCACGCCGGAAACTCGACTCCGACGAACGGACGAACACATGCAACCCATGTCCGCTGGTCGAAACCTCCGCATAGATCGCATCCGGCAACAGCTCCAACGCCTTATCGGGCGGACTGGTCAAATCAACATGGTCGAAATCCCAGCACGCAAGCCCATCGCCGAGCATTATGCCATAACCGTCACCGGCCCTCGAGCGCATGATCTCCGAATATGACGCCCAGGTACTTGAGTCAGTCGAACTGGCCGGCGACCCATCGCACCGGATCGGGCGCTTACCGATGGCGCGCACCCAACGGTGCAGTGCCCTGAGCGCTTGGGGTATCTGATGTTTGCGGCTCCACGCCTTGCGGCACCTGTCCGAGCAAAACAGTCTCGGACGCCTAGGGTTCGGTGTGGATTGGAAGAAATGGCCGCAATTCCTACATTGATTGACCATAGCCATAACTATAGCATATATTCCAACGATTCGCAACACCAATTTCGTGACATATCAAAACCGCGGAGAATCAAACGTAACAGCCTCGGAAAACAACGGGGCAAAAACATCAAAACCATGCCGGAACGGCTTCCACGGGCGCTCGCAGACACCCCAGCGGCCAAACGTACGATACTCCACGCGGGTTGCGGGGGGATGCGGGCGCTATGTTCTGTGGGGAGCCTTGCATGGGAGGGGGAGGGTATGGCCCCCGGTTACCATTGGCGGCTGATTGGGATGGTGTTTTGTGGTTGTTTTTTTGTGTTTTGGTGGCCTGTGGTGTTGGCGATTATTTTGTTGCTTTTTCTTTGGTTGCAGATTCTGTGTGTGAGTTGTGTGTTGTCATAGCTGGTTGGTGATCCGCCTCGGCTGTATGGGATGATCTCATCGAGTTCGCAGCTGAGTGGGTGTGGTGTTTTGAGTGTGAGGTCTATGGG
>JAIHTM010000055.1 GCA_022713905.1 Collinsella sp. | reverse complement strand
GGTACGTTGTTGTTGGGTTTATCCCAGCAGGCTCAGACCGACGGAGACAAACGCCAGGATAACGCCGACGATGGACTCGCCGCCCAGCAGGCCGCTGGCAACAACCAGGCCCTGCTCCTGGAAGGCGGCATCCTTGGCGGCCTTCTCCTCGTCCGAAAGACCGGCGGCGGCGTCGCGGTGAGCGGCCCACTTGTCGTAGGCGAGCTTAACGCAGGAGCCCAGGAAAGCCGTGAGCGACATATAGAACGGCAGGTACACGCCCAGGCCGATCATCATGGCCGGAATGCCGAGCCAGTACATGACGATGCCGGCGATAAAGCCGCCTGCGAACCACGGCACGCTCGGGATGCCCGAGACCATGGTGGCGACCACGCTTGCCTGCGCGGCAACGAAGCTCTTGTCGGGGCCAAAGGCGTCCGGACCATAGGCAGTGACGAGCGCGACCATGACGGCGGCAGCGACCAGGGCGCCCACGATGCCGCCGATGGCCTGGCCGATCCACTGCGCACGCGGGTTGGTGCCCAGCACGGCGCCGGCCTTAAAGTCGTTCATGACGTCGCCCGCAAGGCCGCACGCCACGGCCACGATGCCGGCGATGAAGAACAGCTTGACCTGCGCGAGCTGCGCGAAGGCAGCCACGATGAGCATGACGATGAGGCCAAAGATCTCCATGGGGTCGATACCCGTCTGGCCGCAGCTCTGCGCGCTCATGATGGTGGTGACAAAGGTGAACAGCGTGACGATGACGGCTGGAACGGGGCCAAGATCGAGTACGATGGCAACGATCACGGCGATGGCGGCAGCGCCCAGGCCGATGATACCGGCGTCGAGCTTAAGGGAGCCCGAGATGAGCGACTGCTCGTCGGTGTCGGTGGAGCTGTCGGCGGCGAGGCCGCGGACGATACCGGCGACCTGCGGCAGGATGTCCTTGAGGACGACGGCGACGCCAAAGCCCATCATGAGGCCCATACCCAGGGACTTAACAATGCCCTGTGCGGTCATAACGTCAAACAGACCGGCAGCGGTGCCGCCGACAATGATGCCAAAGTTGCCCAGCAGCGCGCCGGCAAACCAGAACGCGACGGGGGCGAAGCCCACCAAAAAGCCGATGGACAGCAACATGGGCGAGTTATAGATGGCAAAGGTCACGCCGGGGATATTGAGCGTACACAGCATGCTGGGCACCACGCCCAGAGCGTCGCGCAGCACGCTGTAGATGCCGGCGATGGCCATGGAGCCAAAGAGCTGCTTGCCGGTCTTGCCGCCGGCCTCGGTTGCGCGCAGGGTCTGAGCTGCGGCGTTGCCGGTGGGGAACTCAAGCGCGGCGTCCACGATAAAGTGACGGTGGATGAGTGCCGTGGCCAGCAGGCCTAGGATAGTGCCGGCGAGTGCCACGATAAACATGTCGAGCCAACTGATCTGGTCGGCATAGCCCAGCATCCAGGCGCCCGGGATGGTAAACGCCAGACCGCCAGCGACCATGGCGCCTGCGGACATGATGGTGTGGGTGACGTTGGCCTCGTTGAGGCTGGCGTTGCCCATGAGTTTCAGGAAGAACAGCGAAATGACGGCAGCGAAAATGATCGGCCAGGGGAGGGCGCCCATCTTGAGGGCGGTGTAGGCCGAGCTTGCCGTGATGATCACGCAGCCAAGGACGCCGATGACGACGCCACGCAGCGTGAGTTGCCCGCGCATCGAAGCGCGGTTCGAGGGATTGCTCATATAAAACTCCTTTGCGTATATCCGCTTCCCCCAGGAGCGCCGTTACGGATACGGCGCGGGAAGTCGGGTTACCAAGGGCCGCCGCGTGAGCTCGCGCGCGACCGCGCACCAGTATAGCCGCAAGCAAGTCATTTTGGGATGACTGGTTTAGGTAGGCGATATACTGCTGGGCAGACGAAAGGAGCGCCGGCGATGCTTAATGGGTGCGCATATATATTGACGGTCGACGTGGGCAACACGTTCATTCGCTTTGGCCTGTTTGCAGAGGATTCGGCCGCGGCGCAGGAATGTCCGCTTGCGACGTGCGAGATCACCACGCCGTCGAGCATCACAGCGGACGAGGCGCGCATGCGTCTCGTGCAGGTCATGGCCGCACTGGCGGCCGATGCGGGCATGCCGGGTGCGCTTGTGCCCGCGGCTGCCGTGCTGAGCTGCGTGGTCCCGGCGCTCGAGCGCCCGTGGAAGGTAGCGCTTTCCCGTACCTGTACGGGGCGCGTGCTCACCGTAGGGCCGGGACTTAAGACCGGCATGCCCGTGCACTACGATGACCCGGCCGAGATCGGCCCCGACCGCATCGCCGATGCCGTGGCGGCCCGCGCCGTCTACGGCTCGCCGTGCATCGTGATCGACCTGGGCACGACGACCAATATCGAGGTCATCGACGCGCGCGGCACCTTTGTCGGCGGCGTTATCGCGCCGGGGCTGGCCCTCGGCGCCCGCTCGCTCTCGGCGGCAGCAGCGCGCCTACCCCAGGTTGAGCCCTCGGCGCCGACGCACGTCATCGGCCGCAACACGCGCGAGGCCATGCGCTCGGGTGTGGTTTTGGGCGAGGTGGCGCGCATCGACGGCATGCTCGACATGGTGCTTGCCGAGATGCGTGCGACCAAGGCCGCGGGGGAAGGCAGCGTGCCCATCGTCATTACTGGCGACGATGCCGAGGCGCTTGCGGCGCTGGTCGGCCATAGCCTGACGGTCGACGATGCGCTGACGCTGCGGGGTCTCGCCGAGCTCTACCACATCAATCAAAAGCCCCGCCGCGCGTAGGGCGAGGGGCTGGTGGGATAAGCGCCCCTACCTTCCACCTGCTACAATGGGTCAAACTATTGCGATTTCGGAGGTGTCTGCCATGTCGGACGATCTTCATCAAACTGCGTCGGGCAAGCGCCGCGACGTTATTAGCTGGGATGAGTTCTTTATGAGCGTGGCCATCGCCGCGCAGCGCCGCAGTAAGGACCCCAACACGCAGGTGGGCGCGTGCATCGCCAACACCAACCACCGCATCCTTTCGGTGGGCTACAACGGTACGCCCTCGGCGCTCAACGACGACTTTTTCCCGTGGGGTACGAGCGACGACCCGCTGCAGGACAAGCACAACTACGTGGTGCATGCCGAGGCAAACGCCGTGCTTAACTACCGCGGCTCGCTCAAAGACCTCGAGGGTTCCACAGTCTATGTCACGCTATTCCCGTGCCACGACTGCGCCAAGATCTTGGCGCAGGCGGGCGTGGGCGAGGTCGTCTACCTGGACAATAAGTATGCCGACACCGATGACGGTCGTATCAGCCGCCGCATTCTCGATTCCTGCGGCATCAGCTACCGCCAGGTTATCGTCGATGTCCAGATTGGTACCGGGGGACAGGCTCAGCAGTAGCGCGTGCCAACGCCAGCTGGCGGCAAAACAGCCAAAAGAGCCCCGTCCCAAATTGACTACTCGTGAAAGTCGCGTCTGCGCGCATGGACGGCTCGTGAGCGGGTACATGGCTGTAGTAACATAGCTTCTGTCCGCGGGCGTGCCCGCGTTATTGTGAGAAAGGAGCCCCTGTGGCTGTTAACGAAGAGCTGCTTAAGAAGGTTCTTGAAGAGATCCGCCCCAACCTGCAGGCCGATGGCGGCGATATGGAGTATGTGGGCGTCGACGACGAGGGTGTTGTCAAGCTGGAGCTGCAGGGCGCCTGCGCCGGCTGCCCCATGAGCTCGCTAACCCTTTCCATGGGTATCGAGCGCATCTTGAAGGAGCATGTGCCCGGCGTTACCCGCGTTGAGCAGGTCAATGCTTCCGGCGAGGCCGAGGACCTGTACGACGAGTACGCGCCGTTCTAAGATGCGAAAGCTGCGGACGGTACGCTCCGCATAGACGTTACGCCCAGATATGCGGCTGGGACCGCAAGGCCCGCGGCCGCATTTGTATGTAGGGAGCAGGGGATCGATATGCTCAACGACCTCTACCATATGCTTGATCCCGTCGCGATCTCGGCGGGCCCCATCACCATTTACTGGTATGGTCTGGCCTACGTGGTCGGCGCTCTGCTCACGGCGGTTGTTATGTACCACACGCAGCGCCGTTGGGGCTTCGACATTACGATTGATGACCTGACGAGCGTCGTGGTCGGCGCGGTCTTTGGCCTCATTATTGGCGCGCGCCTGTTTTACGTCGTCTTTTACGGCGATGGCTACTATTGGACCCACCCGCTCGAGATCTTTGCCACCAACGAGGGCGGTATGAGCTTCCACGGTGGCCTGGTCGGCGGCATCTTGGGCGGCATCATCGTGTGCCGCATGTATAAGCTCGACGCCTGGACCATCGCCGACCTTGCTGTGATCGGTGCTCCGCTGGCGCTGTGCCTGGGACGTTGCGCCAACTTCGTGAACGGTGAGCTGTGGGGTAAGCCGACCGATCTGCCTTGGGGTGTGGTCTTTGGCGGCACCGCGGGCGATATGCCGCGCCATCCCTCCCAGCTCTACGAGGCGTTTCTTGAGGGCGTCGTGCTCTTCTGTATTTTGCAGGTGCTCAGCCGCAAAAAGCCGCTACTGCCCCAGGGCACGTTTATGGGCGTGTTCGTGATGGGGTACGGCATCGTCCGCTTTCTCGTTGAGTTCGTGCGCGTGCCCGATGCCCAGCTGGGCTATCTGCTGGGAGGCGTCATCACTATGGGCCAGCTGCTGAGTTTGCCGCTCGTGATCGCCGGCCTGGCGCTCATCATCTTCGCCCGGCACCGCAACCAGCCCCAGCGCGTCTACCTGGACGCCTAGCCACCACATACCACCACAAAGGGGACAGGCACCTTTGTGGTGGTCTTGCCGAGTTTGATAGGTTTCTAGAAAGGCTTTCGGACTGTGAAGGATTCCGACCTCTCCACAACGGCTGCGCGCGACGCTGCCCGCATCGTCTGGTTTAAGCGCTACCCCGCCAAGCAGACGCTCATCGCATTTTTGCTCGCGCTGTTGGCGACCACGGCGTTTTCCATCGATCCCGCCCCGGTGTCGAGCAACGCAGTCTTGGCAATTGACCCCAAAGCCTCGGGCATGCTGTACGTGTGCTACGAGGTGCTCCTCTCGTTTGCCGGCCATACCGACGCGGTCATGCTGCTTGCGCTTGCCTGCCTGCTCACGCTGCCGTTTCGCTACGTATTCTTTGGCCGCGGCGACGCCTGGCGTCCCTCGGTGATCCTTCCGTCGCTGTTCTTTGCCGTCTGCATGGTGTTCGGCCGCAGCTACGACCTCACCGATTCGGCCGAGATCGTGCTCGGCGACAAGGCCCGCATTATCTGTGCCTGGATAGGCGGTGCGGGCTGGATGCTCTTGGCGGTCGTTGCCTTCTATCTGGCTTTTGAGTGTCTAGATTGGCTGAGCTCTCGGCGCATTCCGTTTTCTGAAGCGCACTTTGGCCGCGTATGGCGTGTGGCTCACGCCGTGCTCTCGGTCCATCCCTTTGCCGGGCCCTTCCTGGTGCTTATGGTCGCCTGGGCACCCACGCTCATCGCTTCGCTGCCCGGCCTTTTTATGGGAGATACGGGTGCGCAGATTCGCCAGTGGTTCAACTACCCCAACGGCACGAGTGACTACCTGCGTCTGCTCAATCCCAATGTGCTGCTCAACGCACATCACCCCGTGGTGCATACGGCTATTATCGGTTCGTGCGTCCAGCTGGGGCTTTCACTGTTCAACAGCGCCAACGCAGGTCTTGCCATCTACACCTGCGCTCAGTTCGTCATTACGGCCGCCTGCATGGCCTATTCCATCTCGTCGCTGCGCAAGCTGGGCGTGAGCCTGCCGGTCCGCGGCGTAATCCTGCTGTTCTTTGTGTTTATGCCCATGTTCTCCAACTACGCGGCCTTGCTTACCAAAGACGTGCTGTTTGCCGACGCGTTTTTGGTGCTGTTGGTGCAGACCGTGAAGCTCGTGGCCTGCGGCCTGCCCCGTCGCGATGCCAATGTCGAGCGTGCAGGCGAACAGAGGCCTGTGCTCTTTGCGCGCCACGACTGGCTGCTGCTCGCTCTGGGCGCCATGGGTTCCACGTTTCTGCGCAATGGCGGCCTGGTGTTTTCCCTGGCGACATGCGTGATCGCGGCGGCGTTTTGCGCGTGGGACGCGCATGTGGCTCATCGTGCAGCCAAGCAGGCTGGTGCTGCGACTTCGGGCGCCACGCCGCGTTTCCGCTGGGTGGGAGTTCTTGCGGTGCTTGCGCTCTGCCTTGCCTCTAATATGTACTTCACTAAGGTCTTTATGCCGGTGCACGACATCACGCCTGGTTCCAAGCGCGAAATCCTCTCGATTCCGTTCCAGCAGACGGCTCGTTTCGTCCAAAAGCACGATGGCCTCAACTCGGGCGTCAATCCCACGGTTAAGGAGGACGGCACCGTCGTGGAGGCTCCTTGCGACGGCTTGGTGACCGACGAAGAGCGCGCCGTGATCGACCGTGTGCTCAAGTACGAGAATCTGGGCCGCCGTTACAACCCAGATAAGTCCGATGCCGTCAAGAACTGCTTTAACGAGTACGCCTCGCAGGAGGACATCAAGGCCTATTTTGAGGTGTGGGCCCAGATGTTCAAAAAGGATCCCGAGTGCTATATCTCGGCGCTCATCAATAACTACTACGGCTACTTTTATCCGAGTGCCCGCGATGCGTGGGTCTACAGCACGGCGCGCAGTGCCGAGATAATGGCAAAGCCCGATAACCTCAAGTACTTCGACTTCCATCCGGTCGATAGCAAGGTTGTGCGCTGGTGCGACCACCTGATCAACCTGTACCGCGTGGCGGTGCAGCGCATCCCGTTTATCTCGCTCACCATGAGCTCGGCCACCTATGTGTGGATCATGATCGCCGTGGTGGTCTATCTGCTACGTCGTCATTCGTGGCGCGGGCTGGCCATTTGGGTGCCGCTGCTGGGCGTGCTCGCCGTGTGCCTGATCGGTCCCTGCAACGGCTCGACCTACATGCGCTACCTGTATCCGGTCATCGCCTGCATGCCCTTTGCCATCGGCGCCACCATCACCCGCAGCGACCTCCTCTGGTCCTAATTTGGTGCAAAGGGGACAGGTTACTTTGCACCAAGGGGCTGTATCATCACGACGCCTTCATTTTGGGGTTTATCTCGCAGGCCAGTAGGTATATCATAACGACGTTTGTTTATATTGCCCGAGCATCTGCGCTGGGCTTTAGGTCGAAACCGATAGGAGACACGTATGTCCGGACACTCTAAGTGGGCCACAACCAAGCATCGTAAGGGCGCGCAGGACGCCAAGCGTTCCGCCCTCTTCTCCAAGCTGAGCCGCAACATCACCGTTGCTGCCCGTCTCGGCGGCGACCCGCTGCCCGAGAACAACGCCAGCCTCGCTGCTGCTGTTGCTAAGGCCAAGGCTCAGTCCATGCCCAAGGACAAGATCAAGTCCGCTATCGACAAGGCCTTCGGTTCGGGTGCCGACGCCGCTGTCTACGAGAACATCGTGTACGAGGGCTACGGTCCCGCCGGTGTCGCCGTGTACGTTGACTGCCTGACCGACAACCGCAACCGTACCGCCGCTGATGTCCGTTCCGCCTTCTCCCACGCTGGTGGTAACCTGGGCACCTCGGGCTCCGTCGCCTTCCAGTTTGAGCGCAAGGGCCAGATCGTCGTCGCCAAGGAGATCCTGGACGAGAACGCCAAGAAGGAGACCATGATCGCCAACGGTCCTGCCGGTGACGAGGATGAGTTCATGATGGCCATCGCCGAGGCCGGTGGCGAGGACTACGAGGACGCCGGCGAGGAGTGGATCGTCTGGACCGCTGCTAACGACGTCATGGCTGTTTCCAAGGCGCTCGAGGAGCAGGGCGTCCAGGTCAAGGGCTCCGAGACCACCATGGTCCCGACCACCCCGACCGAGGTCTCCGGTACCGACGCCAAGAAGGTCCAGCGCCTCATCGACCGTCTCGAGGAGCTCGACGACGTCCAGGACGTCTACAGCACCATGGACATGACCGACGAGGTCATCGCTGCCCTCGAGGAGGAGTAGCGCCCACACGGGTTAAGCCGTGCATATCTGGGCATAATGAAGCGAGCATGCAAGCCTCGTGGAATAGATGAGCCGGATCCGCGTGCGTAGAGCACCGGACCCGGCTCTTTTATAATGATGCGAACCGTTTTGCATTTCGAGAGCCGAGATTTGAAGGGAGCGCCACGTGCGCGTACTCAAACGAGCCCTAGCGATCGTGTATCTTGCCGCCGCCATCGTGGCGCTGGGTACGCTTGTCTGCCAGTTTTGGGGGCCGTATACGTATCGCTTTATGCTGCTGATGCGCGACCCCATGCCGCGCATTGTCGTGACGGCATGCGGCGGAGTTGTGGCGATTGGCGTGCTGGTAAGCTTCTTCCGCCTGATGTTTGCTCGTCGCGAGCCGTCCTGCGTGCATCCGGCGGGGGAGCGCAATATCGAGGTCACGCTCGCGGCGCTTTCTTCGTGCGCCAGGGCTGCTGCAGAGCGCGACGATCGCGTGATGATCGAGCATGTCGAGGCCCGCGTCCAAGGTTCCGACGATTCGCATGTCCGTTTTAAGGTCGAGGCTATCGCGCTTGACGATAAGGACGTGGCATCTCTGGCTACCGCGATGCAGCAGCGCATCGAGGAAGCTTGCGACACCATGCTCGGCACGCCGGGTACGACCACGCGCGTCCGTTTTTTGCCGTCCAAGACTACCGTCCAGACCGTGGAGGTTTCCGGTGAGTGATACCAATCAAGATAAGACCGCTCGTACGCCGCGCCTGACGATTGACCAGAGCGCCACGCCTGCGAGCGAACCTGTTGATTCCAAAGCAGAGGCAACCGAGTTGCAAGACGCGGCCGCCGCGGATTTTGACGAGGCTATGGGTCTCATCAAGGGTACGGGCGCTGCCATCTGGAGCTATGCTGTGCGTCATCCCAACACCACGCTCGGCGCCGTCGCCGGCTTTATCCTCGCCGTGTTGGTGCTCACGTTGGGCCTGTGGGACACGCTCGTCATTGCATTCTTCGTGCTGATCGGCGCTGTGATCGGCCAAATTCGCGACGGCGAGAACGGGATCGTCAACTTCTTCGGCCGTCTGTTTAGCGGCCGCTAATATGTATTCGACTGTCGCATCCGCGGCAGGCATAAGGAGGAACCATGGCTTTTAATACGAAGGTCGATGTAGCCGATACCGAGCTCGAGGCCGGCGAGACCGTCGTCGCCGAAGCTGAGGATGTGACGCTCGAGGACGAGGCTCTCGTCGAGGCCGAGTCCGATGCGGATGAGGATGACGAGGAAACGGACGAGTCCGAAGACTCGCTGACTTATTCCAACGGTGTGATCGAGAAGATCGTCGCCATGGCCACCCGCGAGGTGCCGCACGTCCTGGGCATGAAGGGCAACCTCATGCACTTTGTGCAGGAGCAGTTTGGTGCCGAGAATCTGACCAAGGGCGTGACGGTCGAGGTCACCGATGACAATCGCGTGGTCGTCAACATCTCCGTCATCATCGAGTACGGCGCCTATGCGCCCGCGATCTTCGACGATGTCAAGGCACGCGTCACCGAGCGCCTTGCTGCGATGACTGGCCTTGAGGTGGCGGGCGTCAACCTGCGCATCGAGGACGTCATCACCCCCGAGGAGTACGAGCACCGCACCAGCCAGCACGAGTAACCTTCCAAAAAGGGACAGGTTTGTTTTGGCAGGTTTTATCTGCGAAAACGTTAAACGGCCGACCGCGCAAGCAAAAGCGTGGCCGGCCGTTATTTGTATGCCCCCCGATGTAGTCATACCGCTCGTCTAACTAAGGGTTGCAATCCCTACGTTCCGCGTTACCCTAATGGGCGCATTGTTTCCAAATTGTTAACGAGGGGTTGCCGTAATGGCCGACGAGCACGAAACAGAAAGCAAGGCATGGGCGATTGAGGCCGCCGCGGCAGAGGCGGCATCGCGTGCTGCCGAGGAGGTGCATCGTCCTCCCGTGGTGCCGATGGAGCGCGTGGTTGATCGCACCGATATCGAGCGCGGCGAGCGTGTCGGTCAAAAGCGCAGCCAGGAGCCGGGCTTCCCGCGCTTTTTTGCCGAGCTCAATCTGGGCCTGATTCTTACGGCCTTCGCCATCGTTGCGTTTAAAACCCCTAATCACTTTGCTTTTGGCGGCACCTCGGGCGTGTCGGTCATTCTGTCCACGCTGTTCCCGACCCTGCCCGTCGGCGTTTTTATGTGGATTATCAACGCGGTTCTCGTCGTCTTGGGCTTTATCTTTTTGGAGCGCAAGGCGATTCTTTGGAGCGTCTTCGCCTCGTTTGCGCTTTCGGCCTATGTTTCGCTGTTTGAGCTCTTTATCCCGACTGATGTCTCTCTGACGGGTGATATGTGGCTCGACCTGTGCTTTGCCGTTATCTTGCCGGCGCTCGGCAGCGCTATTGTCTTTGACATCGGCGCCTCGACGGGTGGCACGGACATTCTTGCCATGATCCTCAAGCGCCGCACGACGCTCGAGATTGGCCGTGCCCTGCTGCTGGTCGATATCGGCATCGTGACCATCGCGGCCTTTTTGTATGGCCCGCGTGTCGGTCTGTATTGCGTGCTCGGCCTGTTTGCCAAGACGCTTGTGGTCGACAAAGCCATTGAGAGCATTCACCTGCGCAAAGTCTGCACGGTCATTTGTTCCGAGCCCCTTAAGGTCGAGGAGTTTATCGTCAAGCATCTCAACCGCACGGCGACCATCAGCCGCGGCTACGGTGCCTTCTCGGGCAAGTGCGTGACGGTGATCATGAGCGTGCTGAGCCGTCGCGAGGCCGTGCAACTGCGCCGCTATGCGCGCGAAGTCGATCCGGGTGCCTTTATCACGATCGTCGACAGCTCCGAGATCGTCGGCAAGGGCTTCCGCGGAACGAACTAGCACAGACGTATTCATCGAACCGCCTGCTGGCGCCGTGTATCTTGCAAATCGGTCATCTTTGAGTATTTGACCCCACATTGGGCAATAATGATGCTAAAGACATCGTTTGCGATTCAAGTGATTCGTTCAAAATACGAAGGGATGATTCTATGTTCTGCTCGCAGTGTGGCGCCCCCATGGGCGATAACGACAAGTTCTGCGGCGTGTGTGGTGCTCCTAATGCCGGTGCCGCTGGCCCCGCTCTCCAGGGACAGCCTCAGCCCCAGCAGTTTATTCCGCAACCGCCCGTGGCGAATGCGCCAAAGGGCTGTGTGGCTCAGGCGTTCCAAGATATGACCAAGACTCCGGGCGTGCTTCAGCGTGTATGCCAAATCGCGTTTTTGCCGGCGCTGATTTGCGTTGTGTCGGTGCTCGTGTTGTTTATTCCCGTTATTGGCGGCATTGCGGCTGCTATCGGCTTTTTTGCAGCTTGCATTGCGAGCGTGTGCGGTTCGGGCTTTGGTATCGAGTGGGGTCGCGATCTGTCGCTTAAGGTCGATGACGGCATGGACCGTCCACTCATGCGTTCCACGTCGTTTGGTCTCGGAGTCTTTTCGAGCGTTATTTCGGTCGTGCTCGAGGTTATCGCTGCCATTCCCGTTATCGGTGTAGTGCTTTCGCTGGTGGAGGGCGTGGTAATTGGCGCCGCGGGCTCGTATTCTTATTACGGCTCTTATGCGCTCGAGGCTGCGCTGTTCGGTTCGCTCGGCCTGCTTGTCCTGGCGCTAATTGCCTCGGCGATTCTGGGTGTCTTCTTTAAGATGTTCGCCGACATCGCCGTGATGCACTTTGCGGTGACCGGTCGCGTCGAGAGCGCGTTTTCGCTCGATAAGGTCTGGGCGGCGTTTAAGCACAACAAGACCAAGCTGTTCTGTGCTTCGTTCCTTCCCGAGTTTTTGACGGGCCTGGTCGCCAACGTTGTCACATGGATCTTGACGGTCGTCTTTGGCGCCATTGCCTCTGTCGGTATGTATAGCTACTACTATCGTCCTACGGGTATTGAGGCAATTGTTACCGGCGGTGGCGTCACGCTCGCGCTGTTCTTGGTGCTGGTCGCTTTCGTCACCGTATTTCTTACGGTCTTTGGAAAGATGCTCAAGCATCGTGCCGTTGGCTATTGGGCCGCACGCTATGCAAGCGAGTGGGCCGATGAGGATAAGGACGACGTCCTGACTTTTGTGTTGCCTTTCGAGAAGAAGTCCGCTCCTTCGGGTTACAGCGCTCCGGATGCCGAGCCCGCACCTGAGCCCGAGCCCACGCCTGAGCCC
>JAIHTM010000390.1 GCA_022713905.1 Collinsella sp. | reverse complement strand
GGTCCGGTGGCCATGCTCCGCCCTCCGCCCGGCACCTCTTCCCAGACTCAGCCGGACGGTCGGTCCGTCTATTCCGTTTTTCTTCCAGGCTAGGCCAGCGGGGCATCGCCCCTCTCGGCGCGCGCCCTCTCGATGAGTCCCGGCGTCAGGTCGAGGTCGCCGAGCGGCACGTCCCACACACCGTAGGCGTCCAGCAGCGCCGCCGCGTCCTCCCCGAGCATCGCCCTGAAGGCGCGCGCGGGCGTCGCGAAGCCGAGCGCGCCGCGGGGCTCGGAGTTCACGTGCGACATGGCCAGCGCCAGGTCGGCCGGGGCGAGCCGGTCGAACCTGATTCCGGCGCCCTTGGGCAGCAGCTTCCTGATCTCGACGTGGTTGCGCTCGCAGGCGCCCTTCTGGTCGCTGCGCCCGGGGTCGCAGTAGAACAGCCTCGTCTCGCCCGGCCCCTCGCCGAGCAGCGCCGCGATCGCCGCCTCGTCGGAGAACTCGGCGCCGTTGTCGGTGAGCACGGCGCGGAAGACCCTGCCCATGCCGTCGGCGCCGAGGACCTCCCTGATATCGCCCAGGGCGTCCGCGACGCACCCGGCGGTCTTCTCCTCCAGCGGCAGCGCGAGCTGGAGCCTGCTGGGGCGGTGCAGCAGCGTGAGCAGGCAGGCGGAGTCCCCCCGGGCCCCCTCGACGGTGTCCATCTCCCAGGCCGCGGCGCACGCGTCCTCCCCGAGGGCGAGGAACGCGGCATGCGACCTGCGGGCGGAGTGGCGCGTGGCCGCCCGGCCCGCGGCGCGCCTCCTCGGCCTGTAGCCGACCTTGCGCCTGAGCTCCATGTTGGTCATGCCGTCGTAGCCCGCCGCGACCCAGCGGTAGATGGTCGACGGCGACAGGTCCACCGGCCCGCCGTTGCGCGCCGCCATCTGCTCGGGCGAGAGCCCCCGGCGCAGGCAGTCCCTTATCGCCTCCAGCCTGGCCGCCGCGGCGGGCTCGTCGGCGTCTATCCCGCGCCTGGACGAGACGAGGACCGAGTCGGCGCACAGCTGCGCGGCCCGGGCCTCGTAGAAGACGTGGGGGCGGCGCTTGCAGCCGATCGCGCGGTACCGGCCGCAGCCGTTGCAGCATCGCGGCCACGCGGCCAGGCGCGGGCAGGCCGCCGACAGGTCGGCGGAGGCGTCCACGCGCTCGCCGCGCCTGGACTTCGGCGCCGTCACGAACCTGTGCGACGCCACCTCGGCGCTCACCGTAGAGGGCGACCTGCCCAGCTCCCTCGCGATCTCCCTGCACGAGGCCCCGCGCTCCAGCATCCTCTGGACCGTGTCCCGCTCGTGCCTCGTGAGCCTTCCGTAGGCCCTCGGGACCGCCCTCGCGGAGCCCCTATTCTTCTTTCCGGACATGCCGTCCTCCGATCTCCCGGGGCCGGCCGGTCCGGCCCTCAGGGTATCGGGTTCCCACATTCATCCGCACATGTGCGGATGAATGTGGGAAGTGTTCGGATGAAGTTGATAATCAAGG
>JAIHTM010000054.1 GCA_022713905.1 Collinsella sp. | reverse complement strand
TCTTCGGCGTTCATGCTGCCCCCATCATCGCGGTCTACGGGGTCAAAGATATGGCACCGTGGGGACACATGTATGTCAATCCTGGTCTAACAGAGCCATTAAAAATCATCCCGCGGGGCTTGTGGCTCACGCGGGATGACGGCGTCTTACTTTTTCTTGTCCTGCTCCAGCAGTTCGAACGGTGTGCGATCGGGCTTGCCGCCGCGGAAAATCTCGCGGCCATGCAGACGATGCTCCAGGTCACGTTCGGCCTTTTCCTCGTCAATCTTGGTCTGGCTCACCACCGGGTCCTCAATCAACGACGACACCGAGTTCACCTGCTTCTGAATGCGCTCGGCGATGGTGTCATCCATACTCACGATGCGCATCTTCCAATCGATATTCGTGGCGTTGGATGAACTCTTGGTCCACACGAACGTCAGGATGGCGCTCTGGTGGCCGTGGGCGGGAAACATGCCAAAGAAGGAATCGTGCTGAATGTTGCTATCCTCGTCGATATAGGCGTGAACGTTATACACCACGCGGTCGATCTTATCGTTGAGCAACGCGTTGGTCGCAAGCGCCGCGGCCTGAATCTGCCCGTTGGACAGCAGCTCGAGCTCGTTGGCAGACGATGTGTCCAACACCGTCACCTCGACCGTGCCCGTGCGTTCATCGGCTTCATCGACGGTGAAGTCGAGCGGGAACTGCGTAAAGCCGTTGCCCCATTCAAGTCCACCCTTCAGCGCCGTCGAAACGGTATCGACCGAAACGCTCTCGGACAGGTTGGCGGTGTTCAGACGACGCATCACGCCGTAGCCAATCTGCATGCCCACGATCAGCACCACAATACCGATGACCACGGCCATCGCGGTCTTCGTAATGGTATGGCTCACCTGCGAGCCCGAAGGATCGTCCTCGGACAGCGGGTCGATATGTTTTGCCTGGCTCGCGCGGTCCTCGCTGCGCAGCTGCGCTAGCGCAGCTTTGTCACCGCGCTTGGCCGCAGCCTCCTTCTCACGCATGCGCTCGGTTCGCTTTTTGGCAAGCGTGGGATCCAAGACACCGGATGCATCGATTTCGGAGAATAACTCCGTCACTTCTTCCGGAGTCAAAGGGTTCTTGTCAGCCATAAACTTCCTGTCATATCAATCAGTCGAGCTCGTGCGCACGCGCACCTTCGAACTGCATTCGATAGTAACGGGCATAGGTGCCGCCACGGGCGAGAAGCTCCTCGTGCGTGCCACGCTCCACAACGCGACCATGCTCAACGGTCGCAATCTCATCGGCATGCTTAATGGTCGAAAGACGGTGGGCGATGATAATCGTGGTGCGGCCGCGCGCCAGTTCTTCGAGTGACTCCTGCACCGCCTCCTCGCTCTCGTTATCCAAAGCACTCGTCGCCTCGTCCAAGATCAAGATTTTGGGATTCTTGAGAAACACGCGCGCGATGGCAACGCGCTGCTTCTGTCCGCCCGAAAGACGGCTGCCACGCTCGCCCACCACGGTGTCGTAGCTCTGTGGAAGCGACTCGATAAAGGCATCGATGTTGGCGCGACGGGCGGCCTCGGCGATCTCTTCTGCCGTAGCGCCCGGCTTGCCGTAGGCGATGTTCTCGCCGATTGTTCCGTCAAACAGGTAGACATCCTGCTGCACCAGGCCGATGGCGTGGCGCAGGCTCTGCTGCGTCACATCGCGCACGTCCTGGCCGTCGATGCTAATGGATCCGGCAGCCACGTCATAAAAGCGCGGCAGCAGCGAACAGGTCGTGGACTTGCCACCGCCCGAAGGGCCAACCAAAGCGATGGTCTGCCCGGGCTTGATGGACAGATTCATATGGTCGATAACGGGACGCTCTTCGGCATCACCCTCGCCCAGCTCAACGTCCTCGTAGTTAAAGCACACATCGCGATACTCAACAGCGCCGGCGGTCACCTGCAGGTCCGCAGCGCCCGGCTTGTCCTGAATATCCGGCGCGGTCGAAAGCACCTCGTCCATGCGCTTAAACCCGGCAATGGCCTTCTGATACATCTCCGCCGAGTTAACGAGCGTCTCGAGCGGCGTGCAGAACAGCGAAATGTAGAGCGCGAAGGTCGCCATATCGACCGCTTGCAGCTGGCCTTGTGCCACCAACCAACCGCCGAGCAGCACCACGATCACGTAGAGCACGCCCGAAAGCAGGCCATACGTCGCGGTATAGACGCCCATGGCGTGATACATGTTCTCCTTGGACGAAAGATAGCGATTGTTGGAGGCGCGGAACTTGGAGCGCTCGGCCTCTTCATTCGCAAAACTCTTGACCACTCGCATGCCCGCCAATGAGTCCTGCAGCTGCGCATTAATGCCGCTGATCTTTTTGCGGTTGTCGCTAAAGACCTCGCGCATGCGCATGTTCTGCCAAAACATGATGACCGCGAATGCCGCCGTCACCACGGCCATGGCAAGCGCCAGCACCGGGGCGATGGTAAACAAAATCACAAACGAGCCGATAATCTCGATGCCGCAGATGATGATCCACTCGGGCACGTGATGTGCCGCCTCGCAGATATCGAACAGGTCGTTGACCACGCGGCTCATCATGTCGCCCGAGCTGTTGCGATCGAAGTACGCAAAGCTAAAGCGCTCGTACTGATCGAACAGGTCCTCGCGCATCTTGGACTCCATGCGCGCGCCCATCACGTGGCCCCAATAGCTCACAAAGTAGCGGCAGGCGCAGCGGATGGCATACATCAGCACCAGACCCACCGCGATCATGCCGAGCGCCTGCATAATGGCAGCCTGGCCCTGGGTAAAGAGCCCGCCGGTCAGATTACGCAGAATAATGGGGAACGCCAGGTCAATGGCAGCAAGCACCAGGGCGCAAACCGTATCGGCAACAAAAAGCCCCATCTGGGGCTTGTAATAAGACAAGAATCTCTTAAACATGCAGTCCTCGGAGAGAAATTAATGGTGTGAGAAATCCGGTTGAACCGGTCGGGCTGAAAACAAAGCGGTTACGCGGTTTGGTAAAACCGCGTAACCTAGAGCTCGGCCCCACCCAGACGATGTGCGATGCTATCGCAGGCCAAGGCGCCCACGACGGTCTTGGCGTCTTCGATCTTGCCGTCGAGTACGGCGTCGATCAACTCGTGCAGCGGCACCAGGTCCACGTTGACGAACTCGTCGTCATCGGGATTGGGCGCATCAAACTCGAGCTTGGTAGCCAGGTAAATGTGAATGATCTCGTCGCAGAAGCCGCAGGTCGTGACAATCGACGTCAAAAAGCGGATGCGGCCGGCCCTAAAGCCCGTCTCCTCGTGCAGCTCGCGCTTGGCGCAATCGAGCGGATCCTCGCCCGGATCGAGCTTGCCGGCGGGAATCTCGACCGTCACGCGGTCGATGGCGGTGCGGTACTGACGCACCAGTACGATCTTGCCGCTCTCGGTCAGTGCCACAACGGCCGCCGCACCCGGATGGCGAATGATGTCGCGGGCGCTGCGGTGACCGTTGGGCAGCTCAACCTCAAGACGGTGGACGTCGAGGATCTTGCCCTTCCAGGCGCACTCCTCCGAAAGAATCTTCTCGTGCAGCTCGGCATCGTGCGGGTCGTCGTCGCCCAGCACCAGTGCCGGCTCGTCAGCGACCTCGCCACCAGGCTCGCCCTCGGCGTGCCCATACATGCGGCTGTCCTCTTCGACGATCTGCGCGTCCACGAGCTCTTCGTTCTTCTCGTCCATCCGTCTCATTCCTCTCGGATTTTAGGCATCCCAGGCGTCGCGGCCGCGCAGCGCGCGCAGGCCGATGTCGTGACGCAAGGTCTTGCCCTCAAAATCAATCTTCTCGCAGGCCTCGTAGGCAAGGTTGCGAGCGTTCTCGAACGTGTCGCCCAGGGCGGTCACGGCAAGCACGCGGCCACCGTTGGTCACGAGCTGGCCGTCCACCACGGCAGTGCCCGCGTGGTACACGGTCACGTTCTCCATGGCCTCGGCATCCTCAATACCGGTGATGACCTTGCCCTTCTCGTAGCTGCCGGGATAGCCCGCGCTCGTCAGGACAACGGCCACGGCCCACTCGTCACGCCAGTCGAGCTCAATCTGATCGAGCTCGCAGTTGGCGCAGGCGAGCATGACCTCGACCAGGTCGTTCTTAAGGCGCGGCAGCACGACCTGAGTCTCGGGATCACCAAAGCGGGCGTTGAACTCCAGTACCTTGGGGCCGGCGGGGGTGAGCATAAAGCCGCCATACAGGCAGCCGCGGTAGTCGATGCCCTCGGCAGCAAGCTCGGCAACGGTCTGCTCCATGACCTTCACCATCATGGCGTGCTCCTCGTCGGTCACGATGGGCACCGGGCTGTAGACGCCCATGCCGCCGGTGTTGGGACCCTTGTCGCCCTCGAGCGCGCGCTTGTGGTCCTGCGAGGTAGCCATGGGGCGCACGGTCTTGCCGTCGGTAAAGGCCAACAGCGAGCACTCGGGGCCGGTCAGCATCTCCTCGATGACCACGGTGTTGCCGGCATCGCCAAAGGTGCCGCCAAAGCACTCGCGCACGGCCTCCTCGGCCTGCTCAAGTTCGGTCGCCACGATAACGCCCTTGCCCGCGGCAAGGCCGTCGGCCTTGACGACCAGCGGAGCGCCCTGCTCGCGCACGTAGGCGAGAGCCGAAGCCTCGTCGGTAAACGAACCATAGGCTGCCGTCGGGATACCGGCACGCTCCATGAGCTGCTTGGAGAACAGCTTGGAGCCCTCCATCTGGGCGCCCTCGGCACCCGGACCAAAGCAGGGAATACCCGCCGCGCGCACGGCGTCGGCCACGCCCGCCACGAGCGGAGCCTCGGGGCCAATTACCACGAGTCCGCATCCGTGGCTCTGAGCAAACGCCGCCACGGCCGCAGGATCGCAGTCGTCGAGAACAACGTTCTCGCCGCAGCTCGCGGTGCCGCCGTTACCCGGCGCAATGTAGAGCTTGCCGGCGCGCGGTGATGCTGCGAGCTTGGCTGCCAAAGCATGCTCGCGGCCGCCGCTGCCCAACAACAGGATGTCGATGGTTTGAGTGTCCGCCTTCAAGGGTGCCTCCTCTATGGATGAACGGCCCGCTCCGCGCGAGCCCTTTGCAAGCAAATATACCCCTCGGCCGCCCGTCCGGGCTGCAAAGGGGTATATCGCAATAACCAAATAGTCCCGATTACTTCCAGAATCGGTTGATGATCTGCTCGCGACCAGCGCCAACGCCAATGAACGTCACGCGGGTGTGTGCCAGATCCTCGATAAACGCCACGTAGTCCTGAGCCTCCTGCGGCAGCTCCTCAAAGCTGCGGCAACCGGTGATATCGCACTTCCAGCCAGGGAGCTCCTCGTAGATGGGCTTGGCATGCTCAAAGCGCACCTGGTGTTCGGGCACGCTCGTGTAACGCTCGCCATCGACGTCGTAGGCAACGCACACCTTGATGGTGTCGAAGGCCGAAAGCACGTCGAGCTTGGTCACGGCGATGTCGGTGAGGCCGTTGACGCGCGAGGCATAGTTGGCGATAGGGCCGTCAAACCAGCCGCAACGACGACGGCGACCGGTGGTCACGCCGTACTCATAGCCCTCCTCGGTCAGCGTGTGGCCGGCCTCGGACTCATAGGAAAGCTCGGTGGGCATGGGGCCCGAACCGACGCGGGTGATATAGGCCTTCATGACGCCCAGCACGCGGTCGACGTTCTTCATGCCCACGCCAGAGCCGGTGATGGCACCGCCGGCGGTGCAGTTGGAAGACGTCACGTACGGATAGGTGCCGTGGTCGATGTCGAGCAGCGTCGCCTGGGCGCCCTCAAACAGCAGGTCCTTGCCCTCATCGATCATGTTGTTGAGCAGCAGGCTCGTCTCGGTGATGTAGGGACGCAGGCGCTCGGCCATCGGCAGGTACTCGTCGCAAATCTGGTCCACGGTGTAGGTGGGCAGGTTGTAGATGAGCTCGAGCTCGGGGTTCACGCGGGCGAGAGCGGTCTCCAGCTTGTCGCGGAACAGCGTCTCGTCCAGCATGTCCTGCATGCGCAGACCAATGCGGGCCATCTTGTCCTGATAGCACGGACCGATACCGCGCTTGGTGGTACCGATGTTCTTCTTGCCGAGCTTCTGCTCAAAGGCGCCATCCAGATCGATGTGGTACGGCATGATGACATGCGCGTTGCCGCTAATCTTGAGGTTCTTGGTGGTGATGCCGTCGGCCTCGAACATGTCAATCTCCTCAAGGACAACCTTGGGGTTGACGACGCAGCCGTTACCGATCACCGACACGTGGTCGGAATACATGATGCCGGAAGGCACCTGGTGCAGGCCGTACTTCTTGCCGTTGACGACGATGGTGTGACCGGCGTTGTTGCCGCCCGAGTAGCGCACGACGGCATCGAAGTCGCCGGCGACCAGATCGCAAATCTTACCCTTGCCCTCATCGCCCCACTGGGCACCGACCAAAACGGTTGACGGCATGTTTACTCCTTACATTCATGGACTGTCTACGCGCCACGCCGGCACGCAGAAGCACAAAACATTCCCAGTATACCCGTGCAACGGGCGCCTGTCCTACTCCTCGGCATGTGCCCCATCAAGCTCATAGAACTTGGTGGATGCCGGCAGGAACATCAGGTCGACGTCGCCGATCGGGCCCGAACGGTTCTTGGCCACGACGATACGCGTAACGCCCTCGTCGGGTCGATCGTCGCGCGAGGCCTCGGCCTCGTCGGCGGAGCGGTCCAAGAACATAACGATATCGGCGTCCTGCTCGATGGAGCCCGATTCACGAAGGTCGGAAAGCTGCGGGCGCTTGCCGGTACGGGATTCGACCTGACGCGAGAGCTGCGAGAGCGCGATGAGCGGGATCTTGAGCTCCTTGGCCATGATCTTCAGACCACGCGACATCTCCGAAACCTCGACGGTACGGCTCTCGGAGCGGCGTCCCGGCGGAGGACTCACCAGCTGCAGGTAGTCCAGGATGATGATTGCCTTCTCCTTGTTATGGAGCATGCGGCGGCTCTTGGCGCGAATCTCGGTCACTGTGGTGCCGGGCGTATCGTCAATCAGAATATCGAGCTTGGACAAGGTCTGCGTGGCCTCGTTGATATTGGCCCACTGCTCGGGGCTAATGCGGCCCATGCGGAAGTCACTGATCGAGATCATGGCGTAGGCGCAAATCAGACGCTGGGCAATTTCCTTGCCCGACATCTCCAGCGAGAAGAAGCCGACGGTATAACCAGCAGCGGCAGCGTTAAGTGCCAGGTTCAGAGCGAACGACGTCTTACCTACAGCAGGACGGGCGCCGATAATGATGAGCTGACCCTCGCGGAAGCCCATGAGCATGCGGTCGAGCGACGGGAAGCCCGTGGGCACGCCCGCGGCCTGGCCACCGGCCTGGCACACTTCCTCGGCCTCATTATAGGCCTCGACCATAAACTCGGTCAGCGTCTTGTAGCTCGACTTGACCTCGCGCGCCGTGACCTTGAGCAGCTTGCTCTCGGCCAGCTCCACGACCTCTTTGGTGTCGGTGGGGGCGTTATATGCCAGCGCGTTGATCTCGTTAGTGGCGCCGATCAGCTCGCGCAGCATCGAGTCGCGGCGAACGATGGCGGCATGGTGCTGCCAGTTGACGAGCGACAGGGTCTGACCCATCAACTCCAAAATATACGCTTCGCCGCCCACGGCATCGAGCTTGTTGATGCTTCGCAGGTAATCGATCAGCGAGATGGAGTCGATGGGAATGCGGCTGTTGTACATATCGACCATCGCGGTATAGATGGTCTTATGAATGGGCCGGTAGAAGTCATCGGGCTGCAGCTCGACCTGGGCCTCTTCGACCACCTCGGGCGATAGCAGCATAGCGGCCAGTACATTGGCCTCTGCATCTTGGTTTTGGGGAAGACCCAACTTTGAGCCGCGGTCCTCAACCGTCAGCCCGGTCTCCCTATCGTCATATGCCATGAGCATCCTCATTCATATCGCTTGCGAGCATCCATAGTATCAGCCACGGTCCCAAAACGCGCCGCGCGCCGCCAATCATCACCGAACCAAACGGATGAACGGTCCTGCATATAGGACGTCGACGCAACGTTCACCATGACACCCACTCAGCGCAAAAAACAAAAGGGCGCCCCGGTTTCCCAGAGCGCCCTTCTTAGAACAAGATTGTTGCGTTGCAGCAAATGCTACTCGGCAGCAGCCTCAGTCTCGACCTCGGCGGTCTCGGCCTCGGCGACCTCAGCGGCCTCCTCGACCTCAGCCTCGGCAGCGAGCTCCTCGGCGGTAACGCCGACGAGAACGACAACCTCGGCCTTGATCTCGCGGTACAGCGAGATGGCAACGGTGTGGGCACCGGCAACCTTGATGGGCTTACCGAGCTCGACGCGCTTGCGGTCGATGTCCATACCGAGCTGAGCCTTGATGGCGTCAGCGATCATAGCGGCGGTAACGGAGCCAAAGAGGATGCCCTCGTCGCCGACCTTGACGTCAACGGTGACCGTCTTGCCCTCGAAGGCAGCCTTGGTCTCGTTGGCGGTAGCCAGACGGACGGCCTCGCGCTTGGCGATGTTGTTGCGACGCTCGTCAAGCTGCTTGAGGTTGCCCTTGGTGGCGGCAACAGCGAGCTTCTTGGGGAACAGGAAGTTCTCAGCGTAACCCTGAGCGACCTCTACGACGTCACCCTCGCCGCCCTTGCCCTTGATCTCATCGAGAAGAATAACCTTCATGATGCGTCTCCCTTCTTAGCCGCGGTCGCGGTTGCCACGAGAGGAAACCACGGGGACGGTGTACGGCAGGAGAGCCATCTCGCGGGCGCGCTTGATGGCGTTGGCGATGTCATGCTGATGCTGCGTGCAAGCGCCAGTGACGCGACGGGGCTTGATCTTGCCACGATCGGTCATGTACTTACGGAGAAGCTGAGTGTCCTTATAGTCGATGAACTCAGTGTTCTCCTTGCAGAACTGGCAGTACTTACGACGCGGCTGACGTGCAGAAAAATCATTAGCCATGTCAAAATACCTTTCATTTGGCAACTTCGGCGAACCGAAGCCGCCTCTCACTCAAAAATAGGTGAACAACCCTTAGAACGGGATGTCCTCATCGTAGACGTCGACCGCGGGCGGCGTGGCCACCGGTGCGGCAGGACGTGCTGCGGGCGCGGGAGCTGCGGGGGCGTAACCGCCCTGATCGTAGCCACCCTGGCCACCACGGGAGCTCATAAACTCGATCTCATCGACGATGACCTCAAGCTTGCTACGGCGCTGGCCGTCGCGCTCCCAAGAGCTGTAGCGCAGCTTGCCCTCGATCGCGACCTTGTTTCCCTTTGCCAGGAAACGGCTCACGGCCTCGGCGCGGGTGCCGAACATGGTGCAGTCGACAAAGTTGGGATAGTCCTCCCACTCGCCAGTCTGCGCGTTGCGGCGACGATCGTTCACGGCAACGCCAAAGGACAGAACCTGGGTTCCGCCAGCAGTGGCGCGCAGCTCGGGATCGCGGGTGAGGTTACCGGTGATGTTCACTCGATTGATGCTCATAACTCACTACTTCCTCTTGGGGCACAAGCCCAGTCCAAAACGACAGTCTTACTCCTGGTCGTCGCGACGGACGATCATGTGGCGGACCACAGCGTCGGTGATGCGCAGGACGCGATCAAGCTCGGCGATCTGGGTAGGATCTGCGTGGAAGTTGATGAGGGTGTAGTCACCATCGGTGAGGTCGTTAATCTCGTAGGCGAGCTTGCGCTTGCCCCACTCGTCAACGGAGTCGACCTTGCCAGCGCCCTCAGCGATCGTGGTATCGATACGCTTCATAACAGCGAGACGAGTCTCGGGGTCGAGCGACGGGTCAACAAAGAACAGCAGTTCATAAGCCTTCATATTGTCACCTCCTCTGGGCAAATGTGGCTTCAGGTCGTGAAGGTGCGCCTGAAGCAGGAAAAGACTTGGTAATAATATCTTTCAACCTCCCAGGCCGCAAGAATATGCAGCTACAACCTCATGACCTCCACATATGCCCATACTCACACGACGTTTCATGCGCATTCCAACCAAATGCCGACCAAGAGCTTGACGGATTTGTGGACAAGATACGGTGCCGCGGGGACAAGCTGAGCCAAGCCGCAGGTCAACGGGCACAAGGCTGTGGTCGCAAAATGCATACCAGTGGTCCACAGCACCACCCAAAGATTTTTAAATTCATTGCCAAGTCGCTTATGAATACCCTTTTTTGAACAATTGAGTTGATCAACCACGCTGGTCGGAAGCCGTTTTTTGGCACCTCAAGCCCCACTGCAGCGCCAAGCACGGCCAAGCGTTTTAAAAAATGCCAACTTTTCTGTTTGCACTTTGCGATTCCTCGTGTATACTGACTTTCGCATTTAACGGAGAGTTGTCCGAGTGGCCGAAGGAGCACGATTGGAAATCGTGTAGGCGTCAAAAGCGTCTCCAGGGTTCAAATCCCTGACTCTCCGCCAGTTAATTCCAAAGCAGGCCTTCGAGCCTGCTTTGTTTTTACCCCACGCGGAGGGGTGGCAGAGTGGTTGAATGCGGCGGTCTCGAAAACCGTTTGGCCTGTATAAGGTCACGAGGGTTCGAATCCCTCCTCCTCCGCCATTAGATGGCATAAGCCCCAGCAATGGGGCTTTTTTCTTTTTGGGCACATTTCAATAACGCGCAGGAGGAGGGATTCGAACCCGCCAGGGCGCGAAGCGTAAAGAAAACGCGCCCGTAGCGCGTTTTTAGCGCAGCGCGGTCGGCGTAAGCCGACCGGATAAATTTTGAGCGCTGCTCAAAATTTGGACATCCCTCCTATTCAGCCACGCCCCCACCGAGGTCGATCCCAGCCCATATCTCAAACATGTACACCACCCTCCAAAGATGTCAAAAAATGTCGTTTTTGGAGTGTGATGTACATGTTTGCGTATGACGCGCACCGAGCATGAGTCGATTTGCTCGCATCCGGTATATTTCCCCACCTCAACGGACATAAGAGTTTGGTGTCAGCTCGAAGCGAGAGGTCCCCAATGGATACTCCTGTTCTCATTTCGCATAAAACGGCGTGGCTCATCCATCATGCACCGCGGAATCTGGTTCAAGCCGTCGCACAACGCGACTACCAGATAGGTGTGCGGGGCCTCTCTACCCAGCAACGCATCGCGCGCATTCGGCAGGCACTTACCGACTGCGGCATTCCGTCCACCATGCTCAAGACTATCGACATCTCCGTAGTATTTGCTTTCGAGCGAATTCGCGCCAACGGTGTCACTTGCCACGTTCTCGGCCAAAACCTACCCTACGACCATATTGTCGAGCTTACGCCCGGCATCTTTATCACCGACGAAGCCTTCACCTTCGTGCTCGCTGCCGAGTGGATGGACAGGATCGAATACCTCGAGTATGGTTACGAAGTTTGCGGCGACTATCGCATGGGGCTCAATCTCTCTGACCCTTACACTGAGCAACCAGCCACCACCTCCAAGGACGAAATTGTCGAGCTGCTCGATCAGCACCCCGGCAAACCCGGCGCCACACGCGCGCGGCTCGCACTCAGGCATATCTACGACCATTCGGCCTCGCCTATGGAGACCGCTTCTGCAATTGCTCTTTCGCTCCCAACGAGCGAAGGCGGCGTCAGCATCCGAGGTATCGAGCTGAACAAGCCACTCGAAATCCCCCAACGCCTTTGGCATTGCACCAAAGCCCGAACACTCAAAATCGATGCGCTCATTACTTATCAGCGCAAAGAACTCGGTATCGAATACAAAGGCGGGTTTCACGACGAGGCCGAACGCAAGGGTGCAGATGCGGAGCGCGAAGCGGTGCTCGCCCAAATGGGCTATCGCATCGTCACGCTCACCTCAACGCAATTTGCAAGCCAGCTCGCTTTTCATCGCGCCATGAACAGCATTCGCGAGGCGCTCGGTATGCCCCGTTGCATAGATGCTGAGTACCAGCGAAAGCAAAACGAACTACGTAAGACACTCATCCGCAACTGGAAGTGCACGCAGGACGCAGAAGCGCCCACTGAGTAACGCCGCCCACCGCTCGCCACGCCAAAACGTGTACATCACCCTCCAAAACCGACAATTTTCGACATCTTTGGAGGCTGATGTACACGTTTTGGCCCTACACCCACTCCCGCTCCCAACCGTTTACCGAGCAATAGAGTCGCGGCACCCAACAACCATGTACTATGTACGGGCATTGTCTAAACCAACAACCCAAAGGACCCCATCTTGCCCGCTGTCGCCGCTATGACCGTTACCGCACACGCCTCGGATGCCATGGTCGCCATCCCGTTTTGGCTCGAGATGTTCGCCGTTGTCGCAGCATCGATATCGGGCGTGTTGGTCGCGCGCGAGCACAAGCTCGACCTGGTGGGCGCGGTCGCGCTTGCCGTGGTCTGTGGCCTCGGCGGCGGTCTTTTGCGCGACATGACGCTCCAGGTGGGCAACGTCTACATTCTCAACCAGCCCATGGCCCTGCCACTCTCCATTGCCACGGCGGCCATCATCTACATCTTCCCGGCAATCGTCGATAAGCCCGACAAGCTCATTCCCTTGCTCGATATCATCTCGGTCGGCATCTACGCTGCCACCGGTGCGGACAAGGCCCTGGTCTACGGATTTGCGCCGGCGGTTTGTATCATGATGGGCTTCTTTACCGCGGTGGGCGGCGGCATGCTGCGCGACGGCTTTATGGGTGTGGTGCCAGGCATTTTTCAGCGCACCAACTTTTACGCCATCGCGGCCATCGCCGGATCGGCAAGCTATGTGTGCCTTGTTATGAGCGGTCTTGTCACCAACGTTACCGCGCTCATCGTGTGCGTCGCGGTGACCATGGGACTGCGCTGGCTTTCGCTGCGCTTTGACATCAAAAGCCCTACCGAGGAAGACATCGCCCGCTTTTTGCATCGTAAAAAGTAGTTGGCGTGGCCTTTTACCTCGAAATGCAACCGAGAGGTTCTTTTAGAGCGCCCACGCGTTGGGTACCCTGTTAGGTATATGTCGAGCACCTAACGAAGGATTCACTATGCCTTGCAATCAAATCCCACCGACGCGCCGTCACAAAGCACGGAGTCATCTCTTTGTCGCCCTCGCCCTTATCGCGCTGGCACTTGCCGCCCTTCCCGCCGCAGCTTTTGCCGGCACGGATACCGCAGGCAATGTTCTTGCGACCGACAACGACTCCAATCCGTCCGGTGTTGAGGGCGACCTGTATTGGGCCGGTCAGAACCTCAACCTCGATGACGCCTCCATCGACCGCGACATTATCGCCGCCGGCGATTCGCTTTCGATTCACGACTGCACGGTGGGCGGTGCCGTTCGCCTGGCTGCACGCACCATCGATATCGCCCAGACCACGGTTGCTGGCAGCGTAACCGTCGCGGGACAGCATGTCGTCCTCAACACCGATAGCACCGCCAGCTGCTTCTACGCAGCGGGCGAGACGGTTGCCCTGCGCGGCTCCGTCAAGTCGGCAGCGCTCGCAGGCGACACGGTGACCATCGATGGCACGGTCGATGGCGATGTTGAGGTTTGGGCCGACAAGCTCATCCTGGGCAAGAACGCCCGTATCTCCGGCACCGTGAACGCGCATGTTTCCGAGGATCCCGAGCGCGCCTCGGGAGCCGAGGTCGGCGCACTCAAGATCGACCGCACCGAGAACGAGGACACCTCCACCGTCAACGATGTCATCGGCGGCATCGTCGCCGGGGCGCTTTCCACCTGCTTTGTCGCTTTGCTGCTCGAGCTCGTCTTTCCGCGTGCAACCGCCAGCGCCGCCGGAATGCTCCACCAGCGCCCCACGCCGCTGTGGGTGAGTGGTCTTCTGGGCACGGTAGCCATCGTCCCCGCCGTCCTGCTGTTGATTATCTCTATTGCCGGCCTGTCGCTTGCCGGAGCCCTCATGTGCGGCGTTATCGGTATCGCGCTCGTCTCTGCGGCCTTCGCGGGTTGTGCCATCGCGCGTATGGTCGGACACAGCCAGAACCGCTACGTCATGGCAGCCGTCGGCGGCATAATCGCGGGCGTGCTCACGGCAATCCCTCTCGTAGGCAACTTCATCAGCGGCGTAGCCTTCGTCTTCACGCTCGGCTACATCATCCAGATCATCTGGCGCAACGCCCACCTCAAACCGCAGCAGCCGGCCAACACGCCAGGACTCCCCACCGCTTAAGCTGGCAAAACCACCACAAAGGGGCTAGGCACCTTTGTGTTGGTGCAAAGGGGTCAGGTTTCTTTGCACCAACAAACGAAGCGGGGCACCCGATCACATCGACCGGGTGCCCCGCTTTTTCATTTCTCGCGTTGACTGTCGAGACGAACAGTTATTCCTCAGAACCCTCGTCGCGCTTACGACTACGAATAAGATGCGCCACGCCAATGCACAGCACCGCGCCACCAGCAATCCAAGTGAAGGTCACGCCGTTAAGACCGGTGAGCGGGAGGTTGATCTGCTTGGTATCGCCAACGGTGATGTTGAGGGTGCCGTCGGCATTCTTCTCCGAGTTGTCCTTCTTCGTCAGCTTGTTGTCGCCAGACTTTCTGTCGGTGAGACCAGGGATGACCTTGTCAGTCTGGCTAGTCTTAAGCTCGCCTACGAGCCCAGTAAGACCGGCACCCGGATCATTGGCGGTCATGGTCGGCTTGATCTCGAAGGTGAAGGGGTCAACCGTAGTGTAGCCAGAGGGAGCAGAAGTCTCCGTGACGGTATAGGCAGCGGCATCGAGACCGGTGACCTCGATGACACCGCCATTGGCGGTCTCAAACTCATGCCTGTCTATGCCAAGGGAACCATTTTCCTGGACGTAGAGATTCTTAGACGCGCCATCATCCGCCCCGGTTGCCTGGATAGTGAACTTGGCGCCGTCGAGGGCCTCCTCAGTGCCAAGGTCAACCTTGTTGATCTTGAGACCGTAGGTGTAGTCCTTGACCGCATCGGGCGCCGATGTGCCAGTGCCACCTGACATGGGGTTGTTGGAGTACGTGAGCGTAACGGTGTTGGGGTTGCCACCCAGCTCGCCGTTGGCCCCCGCAATTACTGCATTTGCGTTGAGCTTTGCCTTGTAAAAAACAACAATCTTGGTGTTGGCATTTACGCCTGGAATCTCCTTGAGGTGCTTATCGTTGTTAGCGCCGGGCGATTTTAGCCGCTAATAGTCAAACTATTTTGACCAATCCCGGTCACCGAATAATGGCCACCGTGCCTCCCCGCCGCCACTAC